>NZ_DBHKZA010000013.1:17230-38214 GCF_057314935.1 Achromobacter sp. | reverse complement strand
GAAGTAGCGCCCCCCGCAGTGCCCCGGCCATAAGAATCACTAAAGGAGACATCCCATGAAGTGCTATTGCGTCGTCAACTTCCGCGAACCCTTGCAGGAAATGCATCAGCCCACGCCCACCCCCCAAGGGACGCAGGTGCTGCTGAAGGTCCGTGCGGCGGGGGTTTGCCACAGCGATATCCACTTGTGGGAAGGCGGCTATGACCTGGGCCAGGGCCGCACGCTGTCCTTGAAGGACCGCGGCGTGTCGCTGCCGCTGACGATGGGCCATGAAACCGTGGGCGCCGTCGTGGCGGCAGGCCCCGACGCCTCGGGCCTTTCGGGCGACCGCAATTACCTCGTGTATCCGTGGATCGGCTGCGGCAAATGCCCGTCGTGCGTATCGGGCATGGAAAACCACTGCTCCGCGCCCGCGTGCCTGGGCGTGCACCGCGCCGGCGGCTACGCCGACCACATCGTGGTTCCGCACCCGAAGTACCTGATCGACATCGGCGACCTGGACCCGGCGCAGATCGCCCCGTACGCGTGCTCGGGCCTGACCACCTATTCGGCGCTCAAGAAAATCGGCGCCGACATCTATCGCGAGCATCCGATCGTGATCTTCGGCGCCGGCGGCCTGGGCCTGATGAGCCTGACCCTGATCAAGGCGCTGGGTGGCGCGGGCGCCATCGTGGTCGACATCGATCCCGCCAAGCGCCAGGCCGCGCTGGATGCGGGCGCACTGGCCGCCATCGACGGCGCCGTGCCCGACGCCGCGCAGCAGATCATCAAGGCCGCCGGCGGCAAACCCGTCCAGGCGGCGATCGACCTGGTGGGCGCGCCCGCCACCACGTCGCTCGCGTTCGACTTCCTGACCAAGGGCGGCAAGCTGATCATCGTGGGCCTGTTCGGCGGCGCTTCGTCGTGGCCGATCGCGCTGATCCCCATGAAGGCCATGTCCATCATCGGCAGCTACGTGGGCAACCTGACCGAACTGCAAGAACTGATGGAACTGGTGCGCGCCGGCAAGGTGCCGCCGATGCCGGTGCATCGCCACGCGCTGGCCGAGGCCGACAGCGTGCTGTCCGCGCTGCGGGCCGGCAAGGTGGTGGGCCGCGCCGTGCTGACGGTGGATTGACGCGTCAAGGCCGCGCGTCAGCCGCGCCAGACGGCCGGGCTGGATCAGCCGGGCCGCAAGCGCGGATCGTAGATGAACCGTTCGCGCCGGACGACCACGATATGTTCCGCATCCGGATGCGCCGGATTGATCAGCAGATTGCAGTCCGGCACGCCGCGGTACGGCACGATGGCGCTGGGCAGTTCCAGCAGCGCCGACACGCCGGATGCGACCCAGTTGTCGCCCACGGCCTGCGAGGCCTCGGCGAACGGCACCGCTTCCCAAAAGGGATAGTCTTCTTGCAATTGGCCCAGCGTCAGGACCTGGCGGGCCTCATGGATGGCGCGCGGTACCGCCAGTTCGATCAGATACCGGTTGGCCTGTTCGGACGCCCGGGCCGCGAAATGCACGACCGTCTCCAGCACGGCCAGCGCCACGCTGGACGAGGCATACACCACCGCCGTGCCCGGGCTGTTGTAGCGGCCGCCCACCGCGGCCGCCCCTGCCCCGCTCAGGTCGTCGGCGCGGTACTTGCCGGCCGTCGTGCCGATGCGCCACAACGAGACGAACTCCGTCATGCGTAGACGCCGGCTGCCGCGCGCGCCAGGGTGTCTTCCACAATGCGGCTGCTGGCGTCCGACGTCAGCAGCGACAAGGGCTTGACGTTGCCCAGGGCCGGCACCGGCGTGTTCAACCACAGCACCGCCTCTTCATCGCTGCCCAGCACCTGCCGGGCGACGCGCGCCACCCGGGCCACGCGGGCCAGGCGGTCGGATTCACCCAGCGGCAGCATCTGGCCTTCGCGGGTCCAGCGCGACAACGACGCCGCCTTGACCTCGGTGATGGCCATGATTTCCGATTTGGGCACTTGCAGGAAGTCGGCGGCGTCGTCGACCATTTGCGCCGGCAGGCCCCGGCGCACGTCGCGCGCGATGTCGCTCAGCGGACTGTCCACCAGTTCAAGGAACAATTGCTTGGCCCGGGCCGCCGCGTGACGCGGAGGGCGCTTGGCGGAAGCGCCGCGCTTGTCGGCCGCTTTTCCAACGATGGCGATAGTCATGATGCCCCCAGATATTTCCAAACAGAATTTATAATATCCCATTTGGAATGGCAATTTCAAGGCGACTTCCTGGCGGGGCGCGCGAGCCGCCGGCATGCACCGGATTTGGGCATATCATAGGCGGCGTTACACACGATCACAGACAAGGACAGGCAATGACGGACCGGCAGCTCACGATACTCGCGGCGTTGAACCTCATGGTGGCGGTGGGCGCCGGCGCTTTCGGCGCGCATGGACTCAAGCGCATGCTGAGCCCGGATTTGCTCGCCGTCTGGCAGACCGGCGTGATGTACCACCTGGTCCACGCCCTGGGCCTGTTCATCATCGCGCTGCTGGGCGCCCGTTTCGGGTCGCCGATGCTTTCGGCGGCCGGCCTCGTCATGTTCGCGGGCATCGTGCTGTTTTCGGGCAGCCTGTACCTCCTGTCGCTGACGGGCACCCATTGGCTTGGCGCCGTCACGCCCATCGGCGGCGCCGCCTTCCTGGCGGCCTGGGCCATGGTGGCGCTGGCCGCCTACCGCGCCCAGGGCTGACCCCGCCGGCGCGCATTCCCCCCTTTCCCCATGGCGGCAGGAACCGCCGCCCTTGCAGGTTTCAGATGTCTTCCTCGACCGTATTACCCGCCGCCCGGGACCATTCCGCCGCTGCAGGCATCGCCTGCGTGGTGGGCGGCATCTTTTTCCTGACGCTCAGCGACGCCAACGCCAAGTGGCTGGGCGCCCACTACAACCCGCTGCAGATCCTGTTCCTGCGCGCGTTGATCGCCCTGCCCTTCGTGATGACGCTCGCCCTGTGGCTGGGCGGCCGGCGCGTGCTGCGCACCACCCATCCGGGCCTGCACCTGACCCGCGGCGCGATCAACGTGGTGTCCGCCTGTTGCTTCTATCTGGGCTTGCGCGCGCTGCCGCTGGCCGAAGCCACCGCCATCGCGTTTGCCGCGCCGTTGTTCGTCACCGCGCTGTCGGTGCTGATCCTGAAGGAGCGCGTGGACGGCAAGCGCTGGCTGGCCGTGCTGGCCGGTTTCGCCGGCGTCCTGATCGTGGTGCGTCCGGGGTCGGCGGCCTTCCAGCCCGCCACCTTGCTGCCGCTGACCACCGCCTTGCTGTACGCCGTCATGATGATCACGGCGCGCGGCATCAGCCGCGCCGAGGGCATGCTGACGACCACGTTCTACATCGTGCTGGGGCAACTCGTGTGCAGCGCGGTCGGCTTGCCTTGGGTATGGGAAACGCCGGCGATGGAAGACCTGCCCTACTTCGGCGGCGTGGCGCTGTTCAGCACGCTGGGCTTGGCGTTGATCACGCAAGGGTTCCGCATCGGTCCGGCCTCGGTCGTGGCGCCGTTCGACTACACCGGCCTGATCTGGGCCACGATCCTGGGCTGGATCTTCTGGCGCGAAGCGCCGGATGCCTACGCCTATCTGGGCGCCCTGTTCATCGCGGGCAGCGGCGTCTACATCGCCGTGCGCGAAGCGCGGGCAAAGGGCAAGCGGCGCGGCAAGGCATAGCGCCGCGCCAGCGCTCCCGTCGTCGCGCCTATTCGGTCGGCGGCGGGAAATTCCGGCGCAGCACCCGCGCCACGTTCGGCTCCAGCGCCGCTTCTCGCGCCACGGCGGTCAACGCCGGGCAGACCGAGGCGAACCAGGCTTGCCCTGGCCGCCAATGCGTCATGACCGTCACATACAGATCCAGCGCGGAAAACCGGCGGCCCAGCATGTGGGGCGCGCAGGCTTGGCGTTCCAGTTCCTGCCACAATTCCGCCCGCCGCGTATGCACGCGCTCGCGCAACAGGTCGGCGGCCGCGCCTTCGCTGGTCCATTGGGGCGGATTGTCGCCGTAGGTGAAGGTCGGGTAGATGGCCGCGACCAGCCGCAGCAGCAGATTCAGGAAACGCGCACGCTCGGGCTTGTCCGCCCCGGGAGCCAGACCCGCCTGTGGCGCCACGTCGTGCAGGTGCAGGATCATCGCGGCGCTTTCCGTCATGACCTCGCCGTCCGGCGTGACCAGCGTCGGCACCTGCCCCAGCGGGTTCAGGTGCAACAGCCGGTCGCGCTCAGGGCCCGGTTTCAGATACGGCACATCGGTCAACGTGTGCGGCACGTTGGCCAGCACCAACGCCATCTCCACCACGGCCGAGCCGCAGCCCGCGGATCCGATCAGTTCATAGGTCTTCATCGCTCACCCTCCCGATTCGGCCGGCGCGATCCGCAGCAATTGGCCGGGCGATGCGTCGGTCAGCACATACACATACCCGTCCGGCCCTTGCCGCACGTCGCGTATCCGGCTCTTGCGGTCAACCAGCAACCATTCCTGCCCCACTACCCGATTGCCATCCAGCGTCAGGCGAATCAGGTTCTGATTGGCCAACGCGCCGATGAACACGGATTTCTGCCACGCCGGAAAGCGGTCCGCGTTGTAGAACGCCATGCCGCTGATCGCGGGGGATTTGGCCCACCAGAACAGCGGCTGTTCGGTGCCGGGCGCGGTTTCGCCCTTGGCCTCGGGTATGGGTTGGCCCGAATAGTTGATGCCGTAGGTCGCCAAGGGCCAGCCATAGTTCTTGCCGGGCTGGATCAGGTTGATCTCGTCGCCCCCGCGCGGCCCGTGTTCGTTTTCCCACAAGTCGCCGGACCAGGGGTTCAGCGCCATGCCCTGCGGGTTGCGATGCCCATATGACCAGATCTCGGGCCGGGCGCCGGCCTTGCCGGCAAAGGGATTGTCGGGCGGCACGCTGCCGTCCGCCTTCAGCCGCACCACCTTGCCCTGCAGCTTGTCCAGGTCCTGCGCGGTCGGGCGCTGGTTGTTCTCGCCCAGCGAGATGAACAGATACCCTTTGCCGTCGAACACCAGACGCGACCCGAAATGCAGGCCCGAAGACAGCTTGGGCGCCTGGCGGAACAGCACCTTGAAATCCTGCAAGCCCGTTGCGTCTTCAGACAGGCGTCCCCGGCCGACAGCCGTGCCGCTCTTGTCCCCGTCGGACTCCGCGTAGGACAAATACACATAACGATCGGTCGCGAAGTCTGGCGACAGCGCCACGTCCAGCAAGCCGCCCTGGCCCGAAGCGGCCACCTTGGGCACGCCGGAGAGCGGCTTGGACAGGCCACCCGGCGTGCGCAGCAAACGCAGGTTTCCGGGCCGCTCGGTGATCAGCACGCCGCCGTCAGGCAGAAAAGCCATCGCCCAAGGGTGATCCAATCCGCCCACGACAGGCGTGACACGGGCGGCGACCGACGGCGGTTCCTGGGCGGCGCGCGCAGGGGCGGCCGCGTACAGGGCGCCCGCGGCAACCAGCAACGAAGAAACAAACAGGGGAATCGCGCGCGTGCTCGCGGCGGTGCGTGACTGCATGGACATCTCCGGCGGCAACTGGGTTGAATGCGGGCACGGATGGCATGACAAGATGGCGCGGACTGCACCGCGTGTGGCGTACCATAGCGCCCAGGGACGGGCGTCTCCCGTCCTTCCTCTCAGGAGACTCCATCACATGAAACTGTACTACATGCCCGGCGCGTGCTCGCTCGCTTCCCACATAGTCCTGGAGTGGGTCGGAAAGCCTTACGAGACGCACAAGCTCAGCCGTGAAGCGCTCAAGGAGCCAGACTTTCTGAAAGTGAATCCGCTGGGTGCCGTGCCCGCGCTGGTCGACGGCGATTGGGCCGTGACGCAGAATGCATCGATCCTGGAATACATCGCCGAACAGGCGCCGCAAAGCAAGCTGCTGGGCGACGGCAGCGCGCGTTCGCGCGCCGACGTGCGCCGCTGGCTCGGCTTCATCAACTCCGATATCCACAAGACCTTCTCGATGATCTTCGGCGCGTCCCGCTTCCTGGGCGACGAAGGCGCGCAGAAGGAACTGGCGGGCTCCGCGTCCAAGCTGCTGACGAAGCTGTTCTCGCAGCTGGACGCGCAACTGGCCGGCAAGGCGTACCTGACGGGCGACGCGCCCTCCATCGCCGACGCCTACCTGTACGTCGTGCTGCGCTGGGCGCATGCCAAGGAAGTCGACCTGTCCGGCCAGGACAATCTGGCGGCATTCTTCAAGCGCATGGAGGCCGACAAGGGCGTCCAGGCCGCCCTGAAGGCCGAAGGGCTGTAAGGCCCCACCGGGCGGCGGCGGCCCGCCGCCACCGCCCGCGTCCGTCGCGCTCGGGCGGCCTGACTGATTCAGTCCTCATCCGGCGCGCCGGCCAGCCCGGGTTGCGCCACCCCTTCCAGCGTTTTCTTCACCGCGGCCAAAAAACGCCGTGCCAGCAAGGGCGGCGCGCTCAGGTTCGAATGCGTGGCCCAGATCTCGACGCAGGCCTGGGGCTCGATCGGCCGCAGCACCATGTGCGCCGCCTGATCCGGCGTCACGCACCACGCGTCCACCAGCGCCGGCCCCAACCCCTGCTGCACGAACGAACAGGCCGTCACGGGCGAATGCACCTCGACCGCCGCCGCGCATCGAGGCCCGTCGCCAAAGAACGGCTGCAACGCCCGCCCCAGCGGCGTATCCCGTGGATAGCCGATCCATGCCGCGGACGCGAAGTCCTCGGGTCGCACCACCTCATGAGTGGCCAAGGGGTGGGACTTGGGCATCACGCAGACCACCGGCACCTGGGCCAGCCGGACCGAGGTCAGGTTCGGATGGTCGGGCGGCTGCATGGAAATGCCGATGTCCGCCTGCCCCGACAGGAAGTAGGCTGCCAGTTCATCAAACGTGACGCTGCGGTAGTCCACCCGCGCATCCGCATTGCGCCCGCGAAAGCGCTCCAATGCCATCGGAATCAGGCGCTGGCCGAAACTGGCGCTGGCCACGATCTTCAGCATGCCCGCGCCAGACTGCCCCAGGCTGGCGGCCAGGTCGTTCACCCGCTGGATGCCGCCGTAGACCTGTTCGACTTCGGCATACAGCCTGCGCGCCTCGGCCGTGGGCGACAGCCGGCTCTTCACCCGTTCAAACAGCCGGTAACCCAGCCGGCTTTCCGTCAAGGCCAGCACCCGGCTCACGGCCGGTTGCGACACGTGCAGCATGCGCCCCGCCCCACTGATCGAGCCGGACATCATGATCGCCCGGAACACCTCGATCTGGCGCAGGTTCAACGGCCGCCCTGCACTGGGCCCGACCTCGTCGGCATAGGCATCCGCATCCACTTTTCTTCCCCTTGATCGATAACGGCGGATTATAGGATTGCCACATTTTTCGATGATGCAGCGCCGCAATGCGGGTGTAATCTGCGCCCCTCAAGACAACAAAACAAGGGGAATACCACCATGCACCGCAACTTTTTCCGCAGTCTGTCCGCGCTGGCCGTCAGCGCCGCCCTGATCGGCACCGCCGTCGCCGGCCCGTATCCCGACAAGCCCATCACCTTCGTCGTGCCGTCGGCGGCAGGCGGGTCTCCCGACGTGCTGTCGCGCCTGATCACGACGCAGCTGGCCCGTGACACGGGCGCCACGATGGTCGTCGAAAACCGCCCTGGCGCCGCCGGCAACATCGGCATCGCGCTGGTCAAGCGCGCCGCCGCCGACGGCTACACCGTGGGCTACGGCAACATCAACACGCTAGCCGTGAACCGTTCGCTGTTCAAGCGCCTGCCCTACGACGTGGACCAGGACCTGACGCCTGTGGCCCACATGTTCGACCTGTACAACGCGCTGATCGTGCCGGCCGACTCCCCCGTCAAGAGCGTGCAGGACCTGATCGACCTGGCGCACAAGCAGCCCGGCCGCCTGTCGTACGGCGCGTCGGGCGTCGGCACCACGGGCCACATGGGCGGCGAACTCTTCAAGAGCATGGCCAAGCTCGATGTGATGTTCATCCCCTACAACGGCGGCCCCGCCGCCATCCAGGACCTGCTGGGTGGCCGCCTGGACTACCTGTTCGTCAACACCTCCGAAGCCACGCCGCTGGTCAAGAGCGGCAAGGTGCGCGCCATCGGCGTGAGCAGCCTGAAACGCCTGTCGTTGATGCCCGACGTGCCGACGCTGGACGAATCCGGCCTGAAAGGCTATGAAACGGTCGCCTGGGGCGGCGTGGTCGCCCCCAAGGGCACGCCCGCCGACGTAGTGGCCACGCTGAACGCCGCCATCCAGAAGGCCCTGCAGGCGCCCGACGTGCGCACCGGCCTGGCCACGCTGGGCGCCGTGCCCGCCACGGGCTCGCCCGAGGAGTTCAAGCAGCTGATCGATCGTGAAACGGCCAAATGGCAGAAGATCATCGAAACCGCCGGCATCGAGAAACTGGATTAAGCAGCCCCATGACGGATCGCACCTTGCAGGCAGACTTCATCGTGGCGGGCGCCACGCTTATCGATGGCTCGGGCGGGCCCGCCCGGCAGGGCGACCTGGCCGTGCTGGGCGAACGCATCGTGGCCGTAGGCAACTTCGCCCATCCCGCGGGCGTCGCTGTGATCGACGGCCGGGGCCAGGTCCTCGCCCCCGGCTTCATCGATTCGCACACCCACGATGACGGCTACCTGCTGGCGCATCCGGACATGCTGCCCAAGGTATCGCAAGGCATCACCACCGTCGTCACCGGCAACTGCGGGATCAGCCTGGCGCCGCTTGAGCGCGACGCCATCCCCCAGCCGCTGGACCTGCTGGGCCCGCCCGAGCTGTTCCGCTTCGGCACGTTCCGAGCCTGGATGGACGCCTTGCGCGCCACGCCCGCCGCCGTGAACGTCATCCCGCTGGTCGGCCATACGACGCTGCGCGTCGCCGTCATGGACGACACGTCGCGCGCCGCCGACGACAGCGAACGCGCCGCCATGCGCGATCTGATGCAAGAAGCGCTGGACGCCGGCGCCTTCGGCGTATCCACCGGCACGTTCTATCCGCCGGCCAGCGCCGCGCCCACCGATGAGATCATCGACGTCTGCCGCCCGCTGAAGGACTTGCGGGATGCGGGCCGGCGCGGCCTGTACGCCACGCATCTGCGCGACGAGGCCGACCATATCGTGCCGGCCATGGAAGAAGCGCTGCTGATCGGCCGCGAGCTGGACTGCCGCGTGGTGTTCTCGCACCACAAGCTCGCGGGCGAACGCAACCATGGCCGCACGCGCGAGACCCTGGACCTGATCAGCCGCGCGGCCGCCAGCCAGCCGGTCTGCCTGGACTGCCACCCCTACCCCGCCACCTCCACCATGCTGCGGCTGGACCGCGCGCGGCTGGCCAGCCGCACGATGATCACCTGGTCCAAGGGCTACCCCGAAGCCACCGGCCGCGACTTCAGCGAAGTCATGCAGGAACTCGGCCTGGACGATGAAGCCGCCGTCTCGCGGTTGGCCCCGGCAGGCGCGATCTACTTCCTGATGGACCCCGCAGACGTCAACCGGATCTTCACGCACCCGCTCACCATGGTCGGGTCCGACGGGCTGCCCTTCGACCCGCATCCGCACCCCCGCCAATGGGGCACGTTCACCAATGTGCTGCGCACGATGGTGCGCGAACAGCAACTGCTGTCGCTGGAGGCCGCCATCCACAAGATGACGGGTTTGGCGGCGGACCAATATGGCGTGGCCGAGCGCGGGTTGCTGCGCGAGGGGTATCATGCTGACCTGGTGCTGTTCGATCCCGCCACGGTGACAGATGTGGCCACTTTTTCAGCTCCCATTCAGGCAAGCCAGGGCATCCACGCGGTGTGGGTCAACGGCAAACCGGTGTGGGACGGGGAGCGGACCAGCGCTGAACGCCCGGGCCAGGTCCTGACGCCCGGCGACGCATTACCTCGGAGTTTATAAAGTGAAGACGTTTTCCCAGGGCTGCTACCTGGGTGTATTGGGCGGCATGGGCCCCATGGCCGGTGCGGCTTTCGCCCTTCGCCTGGCGGCGCTGACGCCCGCCGCGATCGACCAGCAACACATCCCCACGCTGCTGCGCAACGACCCCCGGATCCCCGACCGCTCCAGTGCCTACATGGCGGGCGGCGAAAGCCCCCTTCCCCACATGGTCGAGGGCGTGCGCTTCCTGGAACAGGCGGGCGCGCAATTGATCGCCATTCCCTGCAACACGGCCCACCTCTGGTACGACGAGATCGCCGCGTCCACCGGCTTGCCCGTGCTGCACATCATCCAGGCCGTCATCGACGACCTGCGGCGCCTCGGCCTGCCGCGCGGCCGCATCGGCCTCATGGGCACTGCGGCCACGTTGAAGCTGGGGCTGTATCAGAAGCACCTTGAAGCCCAAGGCTACGAGTGCATCGTGCCCGACGACGACGAAGTCGAGCGCTATTGCATGGGTTCGATCCGCGCGGTCAAAGGCAACCAGCTGGAAGCCGCCTTCGCGCCCGCCGCGGAATGCATCGCCCGCCTGAAAGCGCGCGGCGCCGACGCCGTGGTGCTGGGCTGCACCGAACTGCCGCTGGCCGTGCCGCACGCGCTGCGCCCGAGCCTGGGCGTGACGCTGACGGATTCGATCGACGCGTTGGCCCGCGCCGCCATTGCGCATTACGAAGCCGATTTGGCCAAGCAGTTGATCGCGGCCTGATGGGTTGGGCGCGAGACGCCGTGGACACGAACCCCGAAAACGCGCGCGCGCAACCCATCACCTACCCGCGAAAAAAAAGCGCATCTTTCGATGCGCCCCAATTTCCCTTCGCGGGGAATATGGTTCTGAACGTCAGCCGCCCAGGTAAGCCTTGCGGACCTGATCATTGACCAGCAAATTGGCGCCCGTGTCTTGCAGCACGACACGGCCGTTCTCCAGCACATAACCGCGGTCGGCCACGCCCAGCGCCTTGTTCGCGTTCTGCTCCACCAGGAACACCGTCACGCCTTGTTCGCGGATCTCGCGGATGATGTCGAAGATCTGCGCGATCACCAGCGGCGCCAGGCCCAGCGTGGGCTCGTCCAGCAACAGCAGGCGCGGACGCGTCATCAGTGCGCGGCCGATGGCCAGCATCTGCTGTTCGCCGCCGGACATCAGGCCGGCACGCTGGCTGGAACGCTCCTTCAAGCGCGGGAACAGACCGTAGACGTGCTCGATGCCCGCCTCGATCTCCGAGCGCTTCGAAAAGAAGCCGCCCATCATCAGGTTTTCGGCAACCGTCAGGTCCTTGAAGACCCGGCGGCCTTCCGGCGAAATGGCGATGCCATTGCGCATGATGTGGTGCGTGTCCTTGTTGGTGATGTCCTCGCCTTCGAACGTGATCTTGCCTTCGCGCGCCCGGGGGTTGCCGCAGACCGTCATCAGCAAGGTCGTCTTGCCGGCGCCGTTGGCGCCGATCAAGGTCACGATTTCGCCTTTGTTGACGTCCACCGACACGCCGTTCAACGCCTGGATGGCGCCGTAATAGGTGTGTATGTTTTCCAGCTTAAGCATCATTCCTCCCCCAGGTACGCCTTGATGACGCGCTCGTCGTTGCGCACCTGCTCGGGGGTGCCGGTCGTGATGGGCTTGCCGTGCTCCATGACGAGGATACGGTCGGAAATGCCCATGATCAGGCTCATGTCGTGCTCGATCAGCAGCACCGCGACGCCGAACTCGCGCCGCAGCTGGTCGATGAGCGACTGCAGATCGCGCTTTTCCTGAGGATTCAGGCCGGCGGCCGGCTCGTCCAGCATCAGCAGGCGCGGCTTGGTGATCATGCAGCGCGCGATCTCCAGGCGGCGTTGGTGCCCGTACGCCAGGTTGCCCGCTTCGCGGTTGGCGAATTCGCGCAAGCCCATGAAGTCCAGCCATTGCGCCGCGCGCGACAGCGCGTCGGTTTCGGACTGCCGGTAGCCCTTGAGCTTCAACAGGCCCGGCAACAGCCGCGACTCCACCTGCGTGTGCTGCGCGACCAGCAGGTTTTCCAGCACGGTCAGCTGCTTGAACAGGCGCACGTTCTGGAACGTGCGCACCAGCCCGTGGCGCGCGACCTTATGGCTGGGCAGGCCGGTGATCGGCTTGCCGTCCATGATGATGTCGCCCGCCGTCGGCGCATAAAACCCGCCGACGCAGTTGAACACCGTGGTCTTGCCGGCGCCGTTGGGGCCGATGATGGCGAAAACCTCGTCGGATTTGACTTCGAACGCCACGCTGTCGACGGCCAGCAGGCCGCCGAACCGCATGGTGAGTCCGGATACTTTAAGCAATGCCTCGCTCATTTAGACAGCTCCACGTGGGGACGCTTCATGGGCAACAACCCCTGCGGACGCCACATCATCATCAACACCATCACCAGACCGAACATCAGCATCCGGTACTCGGCGAATTCGCGCGCCAGTTCAGGCAGCACCGTCAGCAGGACGGCCGCCAGGATCACGCCCACCTGCGAGCCCATGCCGCCCAGCACCACAATGGCCAGGATCAGCGCGGATTCGATGAAGGTGAAGGATTCCGGGTTCACCATGCCTTGGCGCGCCGCGAAGAACGCGCCGCCAAAGCCGGCAAACGTAGCGCCCAGCGTGAACGCGGACAGCTTGATGCGCGTGGGGTTCAAGCCCAGCGAACGGCACGCGATCTCGTCTTCGCGCAACGCTTCCCAGGCACGGCCGACCGGCATGCGGATCAGGCGCGTGGACACGAACAGCGTGATCAGCGCCAGCAGCAGCGCCATCATGTACAGATAGATCACCATGTCCTGGTTCTGGAACGTCAGGCCGAAGAACTCATGGAACGTCGTGCCCCCTTCCGTGCTGGCGCGGCGCGTCATCTCCAGGCCGAAGACGGTAGGCTTCGGAATACCCGAAATGCCGTCCGGACCACCGGTCAGCGTATTCAGGTTGATCAGCAGCAGGCGGATCATTTCACCGAAACCCAGCGTCACGATAGCCAGGTAGTCACCCCGCAGACGCAGCACCGGAAAGCCCAGCACGAACCCGAACAAGGCCGCCATTGCGCCCGAGAACGGCAGCGCTTCCCAGAAGCTCCAGCCGCCCCAGTGGTACAGCAAGGCATAGGTGTAGGCGCCCACGGCATAGAAGCCGACAAAGCCCAGGTCCAGCAGGCCGGCAAAACCCACCACGATATTCAGGCCCAGGCCCAGCATCACGTAGATCAGCACCAGCGTGGCGATGTCGACCGAGCTGCGTCCCGCGAAGAACGGCCAGACGACCGCTATCGCCAGCAGCAGCAGCGCCAACCCCTTGTGGCTTTTGGCAGGCGCCGACGGCAGGGTCGGCAACGCTGTCTTGAGCTTCTTGAACGGCAAGGCGATCCATGGGCGCAGCATCTGGAACACGAACACCACGGCCGCGGCAAGCGCCACCAGCCCCCAGTGCGATTCCATCGACGTGCGCGCGCCCTGACGGATCAGTTGCAGGCCGAACACCGGCGTAACGATGACCGCCGTCAGCACGGCCGCCATCGTGGCGTTTTTAAGATTGTTTTTCGACATCAGACTTTTTCCACCTCAGGTTTGCCCAGCAGCCCGGTGGGACGGAACAGCAGAATCAGGACCAGCAGCGAGAACGCCACGATGTCCTTGTACTGTGACGAGATATAGGCGGCCGCAAAGGTTTCGGCCAGGCCCAGCAGCACGCCGCCCAGCATGGCGCCGGGAATGCTGCCGATACCGCCCAGCACCGCCGCCGTGAAGGCCTTGATGCCGGCCAGGAAGCCGATGAAGGGATTCAGTTTGCCGATGGTGATGGCGATCAGCACGCCGCCCACCGCCGCCAGGATCGCGCCCATCACGAACGTGAAGGAAATCACGCGGTTGGTGTCGATGCCCAGCAGATTGGCCATGTGCATATCCTGCGAGCAGGCGCGCGAGGCGCGTCCCATGCGGGAATATTTGATGAACAGTGTCAGCCCGACCATCAGCACGACCGTCACGACGATGATCATGATGCGCGAATACGGCACCGTCACGTCGAAGTCCGATCCCATGTGGAACTGCACGGCGCCCGACACCAGCGAGGGCACGGCCATGTCGCGCGCGCCTTGGCCCAGCGCAACCCAGTTCTGCAGGAAGATCGACATGCCGATCGCCGAGATCAGCGCCACCAGGCGGGGGCTGCCTCGCACGGGCCGGTAGGCCACGCGTTCGACGGAAAAGCCGTAGATGCCGGTCACGGTGATCGCGACGAGCAGCATGGCGGCGATGATGAATGGCACCGGCAAGCCACTGTTGGTGCCGATGGACGTCAAGGTGACCAGGCCGACATAGGCACCGATCATATAGATTTCGCCGTGGGCGAAGTTGATCATACCGATGATGCCGTAGACCATTGTGTAGCCGATGGCAATCAACGCATAGATCGCGCCCAGAGACAATCCATTGAAGAATTGCTGGGTAAGTTGGGGTATGAGGTCAGACATTATTTCTCTTGCTCCAAATGGTTCCGGCCCCGGTAGAGAGACCCGGAGCCGGAAACCTGGGCGTATTTTATAAGGGCCTGCCGTCAACTTATGCCGGCCGCACAGCGCTTTTGGCGCATCGCTACGCGGATTACGGCACAACGAGGACGACAGGCCCTACACGCCGGCACCGTGCCGGCGGGATCGCGAGTTTACAGCTGGGTCTTCTTTCCGTTCTTGTCCCATTTGTAAACGGCAAACTCGAAGTTCTTCAGATCGCCCTTGGCGTCATATTCGACCTTGCCGATGCCGGTGTTGAAGGTGGTCTTGTGCATGTAGTCCGCGACCTTGGCGGGATCTTCGCCCACGGCGTTGATGCTGTCGGCCAGGATCTGCACGGCGGCATACGCCGGCATCTGGAAGGCGCCGTCCGGATCGCGCTTGGCGTCCTTGAAGGCCTTCACGATGCTTTCGTTGCCCGGCAGCTTGGTGAAGTCGGCCGGCAACGTGACGAGCAAGCCGTCGATGGCCGGGCCGGCGATAGCCACCAGATCCTGGTTGGCGGTGCCTTCCGGACCCATGAACTGGACCTTCAGGCCCTGCTCACGCGCCTGGCGCAGCAGCAGGCCGAGCTCGGGGTGGTAGCCGCCGAAATAGACCAGGTCCACGCCTGCGGACTTCAGCTTGGTGATGATGGCCGAGTAGTCGCTGTCGCCGACGTTGATGCCCTCGAACATGGCGACGTTAACGCCTTCCTTGCCGAGCGAATCCTTGACCTGGGTGGCCACGCCCGAGCCGTAGGTCTGCTTGTCGTGCAGCACGGCGACCTTTTGCGGCTTCAGCGTCTTGGCAATGTAGCTGGCGGCGTACGGGCCTTGCTGGTCATCGCGGCCGATCGTGCGGAAGAAGTAATGCGGCTTGATCGTGTCCGTCACCAGCGGCGAGGTGGCGCCCGGGGTGATGCCGACGATGCCCTCTTCCTCGTAGACCTTCACGGCGGCGACCGTCACGCCCGAGCACGCATGGGCCACGGCGAACTTGGCGCCGGAGTTGACCACGCGGTTGGCGGCCGGCACGGCCTGCTTGGGTTCGCAGCCGTCGTCGATCAGGATCGGTTCGAGCTTCTTGCCCTTCACGCCGCCCTTGGCGTTGATCGTCTCGATGGCGGTCAAGGCGCCGGCCTGGATCTGGTCGCCATATTGCGTGTTGGGACCGGTCATGGGCTGGGGAATGCCGATCTTGATCGTGTCGGCGGCGTGCGCGGCGCCAGCCAAGGCAAGTGCCCCAAGCGCCATGGCTACCGGGGTAAGGCGATTCAGAAACTTCATGCGGAGTTCTCCAGCGAGGTTTTGAGCGGCTCTGATCGAAACGGGTTATCGGGTGGGTGCCCCGCAATCCGTATCGCGCGTCGCCGGCTTCTTGGGCAAAAACACGGTGTGGGCGGTATTCTGGAAGCAAGCCGCCATACTGTCACTGCGTGTAATCCCCAATATTTCCAGGCCAACCTTTAATCGTGACGGATCAGCGTGACAAGCCCATGAATTCACTGGAGAAATCGCAAATCCGCCTTATTAATGGATTGGCACACGACAAGGAATTGTGCTTGGCGCGGTATATGAAAAATAATTAATACACTGTTCGAACACGCATTTAAATACAGTACTTACGCAGGACTTACGAATAATGATTATCGCGTTAATAAAAAAGCGCGCATCCGGCGGGTTTTCACCCCCGCGATGCGCGCTTTTTTTGGCGCGTGGCCTACCCGGTGATCGCGATCAGGCGTTGGCGGGTTTGGCCAGGTTCCACATCAGCGCACGGAACGGCGCCAGCATGCTGATATTGACCACAAGCTTGATCGCCAGGTCGCCCATCATCCACGTCGTCCACGGGGCGCCGGTGGCGGCGAACGCCACGCTGAAGAACACCGCCGTGTCCAGGATCGCGCCCAGCACGCCGGACACGAGCGGCGCACGCCACCAGCGCTGGTCCCGCAACCGGTCAAAGACCTGGATGTCGACCAATTGCGCGCAGAGGTAGGCCAGGCCCGAGGCCAGCGCGATGCGCGGCGACGCCACCCAGAACGACACCACCAGCGCGGCGGCGAAGCCGAACCAGACCACGCGGCGCGCGGCGCGCGGACCAAAGCGGCGGTTCAGCACGTCGGTCACCAGGAAGGCCACCGGATACGACAGCCCGCCCCAGGTCAACCAGTCGTTCAGCGGCACCTGGACCAGGATGTTCGAGCCCACCACCACCAGCAGCATGCACAGCACGGCCGTGCCGAACTGCAGGCGGCTCATGGGCGGAAAGCCCCGGCTTGCCACGCTCATTTTCCGAACTCCTCGGCCAGCTCGCGCGAACGGCGGGCCGCGGCGGCCATCGCGTCTTGCACGATGCCGGCGAAACCCGCGTCGCCGAACGCGGCCAGGGCCGCAGCCGTGGTGCCGCCCTTGGAGGTGACGCGCTCGCGCAGCACCGCCAGGGGCTCGGTGGATTCGGCGGCCAGCTTCGTGGCCCCCGCCAGCGTGCCCAGCGCCAACTGCTTGGCTTGCGTTTCGGTCAGCCCGACCTTCAGGCCGCCTGCCACCAGCGCTTCCAGGAACAGGAACACATACGCCGGGCCGCTGCCCGACAATGCCGTCACGCCGTCCAGCGCGGCGTCATCCGCCACCCAGACCACCTGCCCCACGCTGGCCAGCAAGGTGGCGGCCAGTTCGCGGTCGGCTTCGCTCACGCCGTCCAGTGCGGCAAGACCCGTGATGCCCGCGCCCACCAGGGCCGGCGTGTTCGGCATGCAACGCACCAGGCGCTCGAACGGCGCGTCAGGCGCACCCAGCCAGCCGGCCAGGGTGTCGGCCCGGATTCCGGCCGCAACGCTTACCACCAAGGTGTCGTCCTGCAACCACTGACGTGTGGAAGCCACAACATCTTTCATGTTCTGTGGCTTGACTGCGAACACCCATACGCGGCACCGCGCCAGGGCCTCGCCGGGGGCCGTCGCGGTGGTCATGCCGCGGGCCTGCCAGGCGGCATGCCCATCCTGGTTTATGTCAATGACATGGATGTTCCCGGCGGGGCATACTTTGCCAGCCAGTCCGGATGCCAAAGCGGCCGCCATATTGCCGCCGCCAATGAACGCAATCGAAAGTTCGTTTTTCATAGCCAAGCATTGTAAACGGTCGGCTTCGTTGGAGAAAAAAAAGAAAATGTTCGTTCGCGCCTAAAACGCGCAATTTGACAGGCGTTTAGAGTGATGTGAAAGTCACGGTTTTGTCACAAACAATTCATAAGGTGTCGTGTTTTCTGTGCCCGGACAACCCGGTCGCAACACGCCCAACTGGAGGAAACCTCACCATGCGATCCCATCGTATTGCTTTAACCTTCGCCGCCATCATGACGGCTTTCGCAGGCGCCTCCGCGCATGCCGCCACCGAGATCCAGTTCTGGCACTCGATGGAAGGCGCCCTGGGCGACCGCGTGAACGGTCTGGTGGACGAATTCAACAAGAAGAACCCTGACTACCAGGTCAAGGCAATCTACAAGGGCAACTACGGTGAGTCCATGAACGCCGGCATCGCCGCGTTCCGCGCCGGCAACGCCCCGGACATCCTCCAGGTGTTCGAAGTCGGCACCGCCACCATGATGTACGCCAAGGGCGCCATCAAGCCGGTGCAGCAGATGTCCGAAGAAGTCGGCAACCCGATCGACCCGAAGGAATTCATCGGCGCGGTCGCGGGCTACTACTCGTCGGCCGACGGCAAGCTGGTGTCGATGCCCTTCAACAGCTCGACCGTGGTGTTCTACTACAACAAGGACGCCTTCAAGAAGGCCGGCCTGGACGCCGACAATCCGCCCAAGACCTGGGAAGAGCTGGCCGCTGCCGGCCAGAAGCTGAAGGCCGCTGGCCAGGAATGCGGCTACACGACGTCCTGGCCGTCGTGGGTCCAGCTGGAAACGTTCTCGGCCTGGCATAACGTGCCGTACGCCACCAAGGACAACGGTTTCGGCGGCCTGGACGCCCGCATCGCCATCAACACCCCGCTGCACGTGCGCCATCTGGAAAACCTGGCCAAGCTGGGCAAGGAAGGCATCTTCATGTACGGCGGCCGCGGCGACGAGCCGAACTCGCTGTTCATCAGCGGCAAGTGCGCCATGATCACCGGTTCGTCCGGCCTGCGCGCCAACATCGCCAAGAACGCCAAGTTCGAATTCGGCACCTCGACCGTGCCCTACTACGCCGACGTGCAAGGCGCTCCGCAGAACACCATCATCGGCGGCGCTTCGCTGTGGGTCTTCGCCAACAAGAAGCCGGAAACCTACAAGGGCGTCACCGCGTTCTTCAAGTTCCTGGCCAGCCCGGAAATCGCCGCTCGCTGGCACCAGCAGACCGGCTATGTGCCGGTCACCAAGGCGGCCTACGAACTGACCAAGAAAGACGGTTTCTATGACAAGAACCCGGGCACCGAAGTCGGCGTGAAGCAGTTGAACGTGGAAACCACCGCGCAATCGCGTGGCCTGCGCCTGGGCTTCCTGCCGCAGATCCGTGAAATCGAAGACGCTGAAATCGAACGCATCGTGTCCGGCAAGGTTGCGGCCAAGGACGGCGCCGAGAACATCGTCAAGCGCGGCAACGAGTTGCTGGAGAAGTTCGAGAAGAGTGTAAAGTAACGCCCTTTCCGGGTCGCCGCCCCGAGCCTGTCAATTGGCATTTTCCATGCGATGACAAGCACTTAGCGGTGACGCCGGATGCAAGCGCAAGGCTTAAAGCCCTGGTTTTTTTAGGGCTTTAAGCCTATCGTATTTTTATGAAAGCGGTTTCAAGCGGCGGTTAATCCAACCGCCGCTTTTCTGTACCTTGGGTTCCCCCTATGGAAAAACGCGTTGTATTCGGGCATAAGACCTTGCCCTATCTGCTGCTTCTGCCGCAGCTGATCATTACCGTGGTCTTCTTTTTCCTGCCCGCCGGACAAGCCATGTGGCAGTCCATGCGGCTCGAAGATGCCTTCGGCCTGTCGTCCGAATTCGTCGGACTCGACAACTTCATGGAACTGTTCTCGCAACAGGCCTACCTCGATTCCTTCCGCGTCACCGCCGTGTTCTCGGTACTGGTGGCGGTGGTGGGTCTTGGCGTGTCCTTGCTGCTGGCCGTCATGGCCGACCGCGTGATCCGCGGCGCAGGACTCTACAAGACGCTGCTGATCTGGCCCTATGCCGTGGCGCCCGCCGTCGTCGGCGTGCTGTGGCTGTTCATGTTCTCCCCTTCCGTCGGCATTCTGGCGGTTGCGTTGCGCAAGTCCGGCGTGGACTGGAACCCCCGGCTGGACGGCAACCAGGCGATGATGCTGGTGCTGGTCGCCGCCGTCTGGAAGCAGATCTCGTACAACTTCCTGTTCTTCCTGGCAGGCCTGCAATCGATCCCGCGTTCGCTCATCGAAGCCGCCGCGATCGACGGCGCAAGCCCGGCCCGCCGCTTCTGGAGCATCGTGTTCCCGCTGCTGTCGCCCACCACGTTCTTCCTGCTGGTGGTCAACATCATCTATGCCTTCTTCGACACCTTCGCGGTCGTGGATACCACCACGCAAGGCGGTCCCGGCACGTCGACCTCGATCCTGGTCTACAAGGTGTACAGCGACGGCTTCCGCGGCCTGGACCTGGGTTCGTCCGCAGCCCAGTCGGTTGTGCTGATGTTCATTGTGGTTGCCTTGACGGTCGTACAGTTCCGGTACGTCGACCGCAAAGTGCAGTATTGATTTTGTTCGAGGCTAATAACAATGGTTGAACGCCGTCCCTGGCTGGATATTCTGGCCCACGTCATTCTGCTCTGCGGGGTGGCGATGGTGGCATTTCCGCTTTACATCACTTTCGTCGCGTCTACCCAGACCGCCCAGGAAGTGGCGCAAGCGCCGATGTCGCTGATTCCCGGTCCGCACTTCGTGGACAACTACATGCAGGCGCTGTTCGGCGGCTCCTCCGGCGGTTCGTCCGGCGCGCCGGTCGGCCGCATGATGTATGTCAGCCTGATCATGGCGCTGTCGATTTCCATCGGCAAGATCGCGATCTCGCTGCTGTCGGCGTTCGCGGTCGTGTACTTCCGCTTTCCCGGCCGCATGTTCTTCTTCTGGATGATCTTCGTCACGCTCATGCTGCCCGTCGAAGTCCGGATCGCGCCGACCTACAAGGTGGTGGCGGACCTGGGCCTGCTCAACAGCTATGCCGGCCTGACGCTTCCGCTGATTGCGTCGGCCACGGCCACCTTCCTGTTCCGCCAGTTCTTCCTGACGGTGCCGGACGAGCTGATCGAAGCCGCGCGCATCGACGGCGCGGGCCCCGTGCGTTTCTTCTTCGACGTGCTGCTGCCGCTGTCCAAGACCAGCATCGCCGCCCTGTTCGTGATCCAGTTCATCTATGGCTGGAACCAATACCTGTGGCCGCTGCTCGTCACCACCCAGGAAGACATGTACCCCGTCGTCATCGGCATCAAGCGGATGATCAGCGGCGGCGACAGCGTCACCGAATGGAACATCACCATGGCCACCGCCATGCTGGCCATGATTCCGCCGGCGCTCGTCGTCATCCTGATGCAGAAATGGTTCGTCAAGGGTCTGGTCGACACTGAAAA
>NZ_DBHKZA010000013.1:0-17130 GCF_057314935.1 Achromobacter sp. | reverse complement strand
GACTCCGAACACGAATAAACATGGCTACTCTCAGCTTCCGTAACGTCAAGAAAACCTACGCCGGCAATGTGCCGGTCATCCATGGCATCGACATGGATGTCAAAGACGGTGAATTCATCGTCATCGTCGGCCCGTCGGGCTGCGGCAAATCCACGCTGATGCGCATGGTCGCCGGCCTGGAATCCGTCACCAGCGGCGACATCGTGATCGACGACAAGGTCGTCAACACGCTGGAGCCCGCCGAACGCGATATCGCGATGGTGTTCCAGAACTACGCGCTCTACCCGCACATGACCGTGTTCGAGAACATGGCCTACGGCTTGAAGATCCGCAAGTTCTCCAAGGACGAGATCAAAAAGCGCGTGGACATCGCCGCGCAGATCCTGGAATTGGGCCACCTGCTGGACCGCCGCCCCCGCGCGCTGTCCGGCGGCCAGCGCCAACGCGTCGCCATGGGCCGTGCCATCGTGCGCGAACCCAAGGTTTTCCTGTTCGACGAGCCGCTGTCGAACCTGGACGCCAAGTTGCGCGTGGCAATGCGTCTGGAAATCATGAAGCTGCATCGCCGCCTGGGCACCACCAGCCTGTACGTGACGCACGATCAGGTCGAAGCCATGACCCTGGCCCACCGCATGATCGTCATGTATCAGGGCGTGCCCGAACAGATCGGCACCCCGATGGAAGTGTTCGAAAAGCCCGCATCGACGTTCGTCGCCGGCTTCATCGGCTCGCCCCCGATGAACCTGATGGAAGTCCAGGTGTCCGGCGACGGCACGGTGCAGACCACCGACGGCATGGCGCTGGAGATCTCGCCGCTGCAGGTGCCCGCCCAGGTCCGGGGCCGCAAGGTCATCATGGGCATGCGTCCGGAACACATGCTGCTGAACACGCAAGGCGTGCCGGCGGAAGTCGAAATGGTGGAAACGCTGGGTTCCGAACAACTGGTCCACTGCCGCTGCGGCAAGACCACGCTGGTCGTGCGCTGCACCACCCGCCAGTTGTCCGAGTCGTCCGCCAAGGTGACGGACCGCGTCAACGTGGGTCCGGACGGCCGCCATCCGCTGCACTGGTTCGAGGCCGACACCGGCCGCCGCGTGCAAGGCCTGTAAGCCTTTCTGCGCATCCGGGAAGGAACCGGCGGCCAAGCCGCTTGCCCGGTCCCTTCCCGAACTCGCCGCCTTCCGGCGGCAAGCCCCCTCCCCGACTCAATACGTGTAGGTCACCATCGTTCCGATGGTGTACTGGTTGCGGTCTTTCACGATCGGGCTGTCTGCCGCATCGCCAAATAGCCGCCGCGCCTCGGCCGCGACCGTCCAGGACCAGGACTGGCTGACCGGCAGCGTCCACGTTGCGCCCAGGCCCATGCTTTCCAGGCCACCTTTTGGGTTGTAGCCGCGATAGCCCGATTTCGCCGATTGCCGGTCGCTGACGCCGTACCAGGTGCGCATGTAGTTGCCGTCGCCCAACGTCCCGCTCAACGCCAGCGAGACCACGCCGGCCGAGCCTTCATACACCGTCGTGCTCGCGCCCAGGTTCAACATCGTATAGGCGCTGCCCACATCACGGTCGTCGCCCTTCTTGAACGCGTGCGCCACGGTCGCCGACAGCACGACAGGCCCCAACGCGGTCTCGGCGTCCATGCCGATCTGCGCGCGGCTCTTGATGTCGCCCATGCCGCGCAGCTTGTCCGAACCCTGGAAGCCCTTCTTGTGGTCCTTGCGCGAAGCGCTGGGCGACACATAGAAGCGGAAAGTGCTGTCCAACGCCTGCGTCTCCCAGCCCAGGCCGTGGTCCGTACCCAGGAAGAAACCATTGGGGCTACGCACGCCGAAACCGACGATCGGCACGACGGAACTCTCGTCGCTGCCGCTGTACCGCGGCGCGTAACCCACGCCCGCCGTACCGTAGAACGTCCATTGGCCTTCCGGGCGCTCGTCACCGGTCGCCACCGTCAAACCCCGGGAACTTGCCCCCCGCTGCCCATAAACCGAACTGGCATCCGAGACCGATACCTCGGCGGCAACGGCGGAAAGCGCAGGGAGCGCGGCAAGCAAAGCCATCGCGGCGGCAGAGCGCGGGAAGAACGAAAAAGGGGAAAATCGCTTCATAATGCATCCAGGAAACGAGGTTGATGAACGGTGCAGGCTCCGCGCGCCTGCGGGGCGCAAATTATTGGGTGTTCTCAGGCCCTAGTCGGCGTCCGCGCCTTGCTTGGCCTGCCGCATCAGGTGCATGGCCAGCGTCGATACCGACGCCACCAGAGGCTCGCCCGTATCGGCATTGCTCATGACCAGCACGGCAAGCTTTTCTTGCGGGGCCAGCAGATAACGGGCGTGAAAGGCTTCTGTGGCGCCGCTGTGCTCGTGCAGCGGCGCCTGGCCGACGATATCCTCGCCGCAGGGCGCGGCCAGCCAGGACAGCGCCAGCCGGCAACTCAGGTCCAGGCTGGCGCCGGACACCGTTTCCAGGTTCAGGATGGCTGCGGCGGATTCGTCCTTCAGCACCCGCGCGCCCCGATACATGCCACCGGCGAACAACATGCTGGAGAATCGCGCCATTTCCGAGGTGCTCATCCACAGGCCGTCGGCCGCCTCGTTGGGCTGCGGGCCTTCGATCCAGGGAACGCCACGCCGATATCCTGCCGCCCGCAACTCGAGCATCCGGGGATCCGCCCGGTACCCGGCGCGCGGCATGTTCAGCGGCTGCAGGATCGTGCGCCGCACATAGTCGTCCAGCGGCTCGCGGGCGACATGCGACACCATGTCGCCCAGCAAGGCATAGGCCATGTCGGCGCGGGCGCGGCCCATCGTGTCTTCCAGCGTGGACGGATGCAGGGTCAACAGGTTGCGCGCGGTGTAGGGATCGGCCCCCATCCACTGCATGGCGTTGCCGCGCGGCTCGACATGCCAGTCAGGCAAGGACTGCCCGGCTGGCGCATCCAGCGGCAGACGGCCGTCGTCGGCCGCGCGCAAGACGCCTGCCGCCGTCATGATCTTGCTGATGGCGCCTACCCGGTACAGCGTATCGCTGGTCGCGGTGCGATGCCGCACGGGGTCCGCATAGCCGAAGCCCGTGCTCCAGACGACGCGCTGGTCGTCCACGATGGCGATCGACAGGCCTGGCACGTTGTGCCTGCCCATGTCGTAAGGGATGCGTTCTTCCAGATACCCCAGGACCGCTGCGTAGTCGCCTTTTGCGACGGTGGGCGGCGCCGCCGGCGGCAGATGCTGGCAGCCGCCGGCAGCGGCCAGCAACGACCCGATGGCGACGAGGCGGCTAAGGGAAAACATGGTTCGCGGCAAACCCTCTGACAGGAGAATGCCGCCATGCTATCGACGTACCAGCGCCCGATCTTTCCCGCTTTGTATGGAGTTTGTGAAGATTGGAAGCGCGCTTTGTGAAGTTTCTTTACGCTTGGCGCCAACGCCGCGTCAGACGGCCTTCCAACTGACCACGAAACGCGCGCCCCCCAAGGGGCTGTCGGTGGCCAGCGCCGTGCCGTTATGCCACCGCGCGACCCGGCTCACGATGGCCAGCCCCAGCCCGGTGCCGCCCGTGCCGCGGTCGCGGCTTTCATCCAGGCGGATGAAAGGCTCGAAGATGCGTTCGCGGTCCGCAGGCGGCACGCCCGGACCATCGTCGTCCACCGTCAGCACATATTCTTGCGGCGCCGGACTGGTCAGCCCGACCTGGACGCGACCTCCCGCATGGCGGATGGCGTTCTGCAGCAGATTCAGCAGCGCGCGCGTCATGTAGCGCTGGTGCAGCCGCACTTCGGCCACGTCGCACTGCGACACGACGCAATGCACGCCCGAGACGCCGGCCTCGTACGCCGCGTGCTGGACGACGGAATCCAGCCAGCCGCGGGCGTCCTGCGTCCGCAGCGCGACGTCATCGCTCTTGTGTTCCAGGCGGGCGTACATCAGCAGTTCGGACGCCATGCTGTCCAGTTCCGCCACGTCGCTTTTCATTTCTTCGACCAGCCGCTTGCGCGCTTCGGGGTCAGGTTCGCGATCGATCATGTCCAACTCAAAGGACAAGCGGGCGATCGGTGTGCGCAGTTCGTGCGACACGGCATTGGTCAGGTCGCGCTGGTTGCTGATCAGCGCGCCGATGCGGTCGGACATCTGGTTGAAGGTGTCGCCCAGGTTACGGATGCTGGAATGGCGCGACAACCGCGCCCTTGCCTGCAAGTCGCCCTGCCCCATGCGCTGCGCGGCGGTCGTCAGCGCTTCCAGGTCGCGCCAGATCGGCAGCGCCCACACCAGCATGAACGCGCACAGCAAAAGCCCCAGCGCGGAGTAGATGCTGGCGATCACCCAGGGGCCGATCGGCGGCTCCGGAGGCAGCTTCACTTCAATCCATTGCGCCCCCGGTCCCGGAATGGCGGTCACGAACGTCATCAGCTTGTCGCGCAGGAAAAACCCGCCTTCCGCGATGGTCTTGCGCTCTTCGTCCGTCAGTTGATAGGCGGCGGCCTCGTAGTCGGCGGGATCCAGCACTTTCAACCCCAAGCCGTAATGCGGGGCCAGCGCGTCGCGCACATAATCGGCGCGCGCCCCGGGCTCGACCCGCCCCACTTCCTGGGTCAGGCTGTGGAGTTGCCCCCGAACGGCTTCGCGCGCATACGCCGCATTGACCGGCTCGAAGAAGTAATTCGCGGTCCGATCCACCACTTCATTGGAGATGACGAAACCGATCGCCATCACCACGAAGAGCCGCAGGACGAACTTAAGCATCGCCGCCCTCGTGCGCCTTGGGCGAGAACAGATAGCCCTTGCCCCACACGGTCTTGATGCGCGCGGGATCGCGCGGATCGTCGTCCAGCTTGCGGCGCAGCTTGCTGACGCAGACGTCCACGCTGCGGTCCAGCCCGTTGAATTCAATGCCGCGCACGGCATTCAACAGGTCGTCGCGCGTCAGCACCTGGCCGGCCTGGCTGGCCAGCGCCCAGAGCATTTCAAATTCCATCGTCGTCAAATCGACTTCGACGCCGGCGTGGACGACGGCGCGCGTGCGCCGGTCGATGGTCAGCGGCCCGAACTCCAGATGCTCCGGCGGCTCGTCCAGCTGGTTGTGGCGGCGCATCAGCGCGCGGATCCGCGCCAGCAGCACGCGGGGCTCGACGGGCTTGATGACGTAATCGTCGGCGCCGGACTCCAGTCCCAGGATCTGATCCAGATCGTCCTCGCGCGCGGTCAGCATCAGAATGGGTGCGGACGAGAACGCACGCAGGTCGCGGCACACCTGCAGGCCATCCCGGCCCGGCAGCATCAGGTCCAGGATGGTGATCGCCGGATCATGGCGGCGGAACGCTTCCACCGCGTGGTCGCCGCGGTAGGCCTGGGCGACGTTGAACCCGTGTTGCTCCAGGAACTGCGCGATCAGGCGCGACAGCTTGGGATCGTCTTCAACTAGTAGGGCCTTGGTCATAATGTGCGGACAAGAGTAGGTCTAGGGGGCCGCCGCGTGTTCGCGGGCGGTGGTCCGGCCGTTCGACACCGCGGTGGCGGTCCGGTTCCCGGCGGGTGGCGCTCAAATGCAAAAACCGGGCCGGAAGTCTGTGGCTTCCGGCCCGGTGGTCATGCGGACGCTTGCGGGTCCGCATCCGATGCCGCGGGCGATAGGGCCGACGACCCCAGGCCCGCTCGTGCATCACTTATAGACGGTCTTGGAACCATCCTTGTGCCAGGTGAACACGTCGAACGAGAAGTTCGTCAGGTCGCCTTGCTTGTTCCACGACACCTTGCCGATCGGCGTATCGAAGGAATTGGCGTGCAGATACTTGGCGACCTTGGTCGGGTCGTCCGAGCCCGCGCCCTTGATGCCGTCCGCGATGACCTGGGTGGCCGTGTAGGCCGTCATCTGGAAGGCGCCACCGGCGTTGCGCTTCTTGGCTTCGAACGCCTTGACGACGTCGGCGTTGGCGGCGTTCTGGGTGAAATCGGCGGGCAGCGTCACCAACATGCCTTCGACGGCGTCGCCGGCGATGGCGTTGATGTCGGGGTTACCCGCGCCTTCCGGACCCATCCACTTGGCCTTCACGCCTTGCTCGGCGGCCTGGCGCAGCAGCAAGCCCATTTCGGGGTGGTAGCCGCCGTAGTAGACGAAATCGACGCCTTGGCTCTTCAGCTTGGTGATCACGGCCGAATAATCGCTGTCGCCGGCATTGATGCCTTCGAACACCGCGACCGGCACGCCGCCCTTTTCCAGATCGTTCTTGACGGCCGTGGCGATGCCCTGGCCATACGACTGCTTGTCGTGCAGCACGGCCGCCTTCTTCGGCTTGATCTTCTCGAGCACGAACTTGGCGGCGGCGGGGCCTTGCTGGTCGTCGCGGCCGATCGTGCGGAAGATGAACTCGTAGTTCTTGCCGTCCGTCAGCGCGGGGGCCGTGGCCGACGGCGTCACCATGACGACGCCTTCATTGTTGTAGATGTCCGCGGCGGCGATGGTGGCGCCCGAGCAGACGTGGCCCACCACGAATCCGATCTTGCTGTTGACGACGCGGTTGGCGGCAACCGGACCCTGCTTGGGTTCGCAGCCGTCGTCGATGACCACGGTTTCGAGCTTCTTGCCGTTCACGCCGCCAGCGGCGTTGATGCGTTCGACAGCGGTGTCGACGCCTTCACGGACCATGTCGCCATACTGGGTGACGGCGCCGGTGGTGGGGCCGACAACGCCGATCTTGATCGTTTGCGCTTGCGCTCCCGCCGCAAACGTCAGGCCAGCGGCGACTCCCAGCGCCGCGATGACCGGGGTCAGACGAAATACTGGCTTCATGAGTGGACTCCTCTAATCGCTTGTAATCGTTGGTTTTTGAACCGGGCGGACGCCGGATACCGATGTGGTCACGCCCCGTTACTGTGCATGTGCACGGCAAGCATACACTGAAAAAACCCCGCTTTTGGAGCCCATCCGGCCCGACTTCCGGTGCGCCGCGGGCACCTGGGTGCCGCATCCCGCGCAGGCGCCGCTTTATACCCCGCACCATATATGCAATAGACGATTTATTCGTTTGAGTTACTAGGGGGGCGCGGCATCATGGCCGCCATGAGACTCCAACCGATCATCGTCCCCGGATGGAAAAACTCCGGACCGGACCACTGGCAATCACGCTGGGCGACCCTGCTGCCCCACGCCGTGCGTATCCAGCAGCGCGACTGGGAAAACCCGGCCGCGCCTGAATGGATTTCCACGCTGGCCGCCGAAGTCGACCAGGCCCGCAGCCCGGTGCTGCTGATCGCCCACAGCCTGGGCTGCCTGATCAGCGCGGCCCTGCCCGTCCCCCTGCGGGCCAAGGTCGCCGGGGCACTGCTTGTCGCGCCTGCCGATGTGGAACGCCCCGATGCGCCCGATTGCTTGCGCGGCTTCGCCCCGATTCCGCGCCAACCTTTGCCGTTCCAAAGCGTGGTCATCGCCAGCGACAACGATCCTTACTGCCGCCTTGAGCGTGCGCGGGCCTTCGCGCAGGACTGGGGCAGCCGCGTCGTCGTGCTTCCCGGCGCCGGCCACATCAACGCCGAAAGCGGCTTGGCCGACTGGCCGCAAGGGCTGAAGATATTCGGCGCATTGCGCCGTCGCGCGTCGTGGCGCATCCCCACCCCGGCCAAGCGGATTCCGCCCGTGCCGGCCTGCGGCGTGTCCTGATCCCCCGATAAGCTTGCCGCACAATCCCGCGCACCATCCGGTGCGCTTTTTTTTCGCCACATCCGGCGGGCATTCAGACTGGGTTTAGTCAGATTTTTGGGTGCTTATTATCTGATTCTTGCAAGTTTTGCAGGGCACAACAGGAAAGGCCGCGATTTTCGTCGTGCTTGAATTGTTTTGATTAATATTGCCCAACCTTAGTTACATCTGGTTGATATCCTACGGCCCCAGATGCTGAAGACAGCAAAATGAAAGCACGGAGGCCGGTGTTTCGCGGGCTAAGGGTGGTTACGCCCTTGCGCGTCAATTCGGCTAACGATCGGGCATACGGTAAAATCGGCAAGTTTTAAATCAATTTGTTTCGGCAAACGTACCCCAAAGGCGCCCCTTCATCCACGGATGAGGCCGAGAACGCGTCGGTGCACCGGATAACAGAACAATCAAGTAATGGGCTTAACAAAAATTTACAGGGCGCGCCGGCAGCAGCGCCAATGCAGCGTACAGGTCAAGGGGGCCATCCCGGCGATGGCAGCGACAGGGAGAACCACCACATCGGGCCGTATCGGCCGCACTTGATCGTCGGGCGCGGATTCGCGCTGATCTGATCTCGAGGCGTCCGGAGATACCGGCACAAGGCCGTTACAGGCCCTATTCCCCCCCCTGCGGTTTGACCGCATTCTCATACACCACGTCGCGACTCGACGGGGCTAGAAGGACACTGCATGGCTAAGCGCGTTGCCGTCATCGGACTATCGTTCCGATTCCCCAGCACCACTGTAGACGGCTACTGGCCAGCGCTGCTGGAAGGCCGCGACCTTGTGTCCCGCGTTGCCGAAGACCGCTGGTCCGCCGACACTTACCTGCACCCGGCCAAGGACCACCCTGGCACGGCGTATACCTTCGCCGCCGGCTCCATCGGCGACATCGCCGGTTTCGACGCCGGCTTCTTCGGCATTTCCCCGCGCGAAGCCGCCCTCATGGACCCCCAGCAACGCCTGCTGCTGGAAATGAGCTGGGAGGCCATGGAGCAAGCGGGCGTGCGCCCCTCTGCCCTGCGCGGCACCGATTGCGGCGTATATATAGGTATCGCCAGTTCCGACTATGCCTATCGCCTGGCCGAAGACCTGAACGCCGTCGACGCATCGATGGCGACGGGCAATACCGCCAGCATCGCCGCGAACCGCCTGTCGTACTTTTTCGACTTGCGCGGGCCGAGCATCGCTATGGATACCGCGTGCTCGTCATCGCTGGTCGCATTCCACCAGGCTTGCCGCAGCATCATCTCCGGCGAGTGCAGCCAAGCCCTCGCAGGAGGCGTGAGTCTGCATCTGCACCCTTACGGTTTCATTACATTCTCCAAGGCATCGATGCTGTCGCCGCGCGGCCGCTGCAATGTCTTTGACGCCGCGGGCGACGGCTACGTCCGCTCGGAAGGCGGCGGCATTTTCCTGCTGAAGGATTATGACCAGGCCGTTGCCGACGGCGACAACATCCTGGCCGTCGTGGCCGGATCGGCCGTCAACACCGACGGCCGCAAGTCGGGCCTGACGGTGCCCAGCGCCGACGCGCAAGCCACGCTGATGCGCCAGGCCTATGAACAGGCAGGCATTTCGCCCGCCGATATCGATTACCTGGAAGCGCACGGCACGGGCACCGCCGTCGGCGACCCCATCGAAACGCGCGCCATCGGCGCCGCCCTGGCGCAGCAGCGCGGCAAAGACGCGCCGTTGCCCATCGGATCGGTCAAGAGCAATCTGGGCCACCTGGAAGCCGCGTCCGGCGTGGCGGGCCTGGTCAAGGCGATGTATGTGCTGCGCCATCGGGTGGTGCCGGCCACCATCGGCATCAAGACGCTCAATCCCAAGATCGAATTCCAGAACTGGAACCTGGACGTCGTCACCCAGAACCGCAAATTGCGCCAGACGGGCAAGCTCGTCGTGGGTGTGAACTCGTTCGGTTTCGGCGGGGCCAATGCCCACGTGATCCTGGAGAGCGCCCCGCCGCGCAGCCCCGCCGCCGAAGGCAAGATGGCCAAGACCGCGCCGATCCCGGTGCTGGTGTCGGGCAAGACGCCCCAGGCCCTGAAAGCCGCGGCACGCCAGATGGCGGAAGTCCTGCGCGGGCAACCCGCCAAATTTCTGTACAACGCCGCCTATCATGCCGCGATGCGGCGCGACTGGCACACGGAACGCGCCGTCGTCTTCGGCACCCATTGCAATACCATCGCCGACCAGCTCCAGCAGTTCGCCGACGAAGCCGAATCCAAACCGGACGTGACCGTCGGCACGGCGCTGAACCACGCTTGCGGGCCCGTCATGGTCTATTCGGGCAATGGCTCGCAATGGGCCAATATGGGCCGCCGCCTCTTGGCAGACCCGGTTTTCGCCACCGCCATCGACGAAGTCGACGCCCTGTTCTCGCAGTACGCCGACTTCTCGTTGCACAAGGAATTGGCCGGCGAAAACGGCGACGACCGCTACGAACGCACCGAAATCGGCCAGCCCGCGCTGTTCGCGCTGCAAGTCGGCATCACGCGCATGCTGGCGCAACGCGGCGTCGTGCCCACAGCCGTGATCGGGCACAGCGTCGGCGAAGTGGCCGCCGCCTGGGCCTGCGGCGCCCTGAGTCTGCCGGACGCCGTCTGCGTCATCTTCCAGCGCAGCCGCCTGCAAGGCGAAACCAAGGGTCAGGGGCGCATGACGGCTGTCGGCATCAGCGGAGAAGAAGCGCTGGCGCTGATCGCCGAACACCATCTGGGCGACCGCGTTTGCGTAGCCGGCTTCAACAGTAGCCGCGGCGCGACCGTGGCGGGCTCGCCCGACGCCCTGAGCGTGCTTGAGGCGGCACTGGCCGAACAAGCGCTTTTCTTCCGGCGCCTGGATCTGGACTATGCCTTCCACAGCCCCGCAATGGATCCCATCGAATCGGGCATCCGCGAAGCGCTGGCCGGCATTCAGCCGGGTACGACCCACGTCCCCTTCTATTCCACCGTCACCGGCGCGCCGTTGGACGGCACTGCGCTGACCGCCGACTACTGGTGGCGCAACGTGCGCGAACCGGTGCGCTTCGAACAAGCCGCCAACCGGCTGGCGGCCGAAGGCAACAACATTTTTGTCGAGATCGGCCCGCACCCGTTGCTGCGTTCGTACTTGAACGACACGCTCAAGACCGCAGACATGCACGGCCGTGTGCTCAGCACCGCCACGCGCGGCGGAGACGATCCCGAAAAGATCTGGACCGCGGCTGGACAAGTCATTGCCAGCGGCGGCCACCTCGACCTGCAATCGCTCTTCCCCTGGGAAGGAACGGCGGTCGACCTGCCGACGTATCCCTGGCAGCGCGAACGCCATTGGCATCCCACCACGCCTGAATCGCTTGGCCTGCTGTCGCGCCGCCATGTTCACCCGCTGCTGGGTTATGCCCTGCAGCAGCATGAAAACACCTGGCAAAACCAGCTGGACACCCAGTCCCACCCCTCGCTGGCCGATCACGTCGTCGGCGACGCAGTAGTTTTTCCCGGCACAGGCTTCGCCGAGATCGCCCTGGCCGCGGCGCTGCAATGGCAGGATGGCGATTGCGCCGAGCTGGAAGAGCTGGAAATCCACGCCCCGTTGCTGCTGAACGCGGCGCCCAGCAAGCTGACGCGCCTGCTGCTGGATGACGCCGACGGCCGGTTCCGCATCACCGCCCGCGATAGCAACAGCACCGAGCCGTGGGTCACACACGCCAGCGGCCGTCTGCTGCGCGAAGCCCGTCCGGTGCGCTTGACTCAAGCCAACCTGTCCCTGCCGGACCGTGCCCCCGACTTCACCGGCGACACCCACAACGCCCTGACGCGTGCGGTGGGCCTGGACTACGGGCCCGCATTCCAAGCGGTGTCGCACGGTTGGATGGAATCGGACACGAGCGTCTTGGCCGTCTTGAAAGCCGACCCGTGCATTGAAAGCGAACTTGGCGCCACGCATCTGCATCCCGCCCTGCTGGATTGCGCCTTCCAGCTGATCATCCAACTGCTGCGCAATGACCCAGCCATGGGTCAGGGTATCGCTTTCGTGCCCGCCAAGATCGGACGCTTGAGCCTGCGGGCGCATGCTGGCCAGCCCGCCGCCGCGCGCGTGCGGCTGGAACGCCGCGCGCCGCACTCGCTGACCGCCAGTTTCGAACTCTACAACGCCGCCGGCGAGCAGATCGCCGCCGTCGAACAGGCGCGGTTCCGCAGCATCCGACTGCGCAAACCAGCCGCGGACCACCTCAATTTCCTGGATGTCGCCGCGACGCCGCGTCCGCACACGCCGTTTGGCCCCTCAGCCCTGGACCTCGCCGCGTTGCGCGCCGCCTTGGCGGAAGCCGTCGCGGATTGCGTCGCAGATGGCGCCCACGCGCGCTATGCCGCGGAGGTCGATCCGCTGCTGGAAAGCCTTTGCGACGGCTTTTCGGTGGACGCCCTGCGCCAGCTTGCGCCGGACGGCCGGCTCGTACCGCACGCCCTGATCCTCGAACTGTGCCGCTATGCGCCCGACTCCGCGCTGCTGCTGCAACACACCATCGCACGCGTGACGGCTGCGGGCTACGCCGAAGCCACCCCAGCGGGCGTCCATGTTCCCGCTCCGGACGACAACGACAGCGGCACTACGGACATCTGGAACACGCTGCTGCGCGAGTATCCGGACTACGCCCAGATCGTCCACGCGGTGGGCCGCGTCGGCCTGCACCTGCCCGCCTTGCTGCGCGGCGAAGCGACGCTGGACGCGGTCTGCCCGCGCGCGAGCACGCCGGCCTCCATCGGCCGCAGCGCCCTGGGCGCCGCCAGCGGCCAACGCCTGGGCACCGCCTTGCGGGCGGTGCTGGCACAAGCACAAGCCATTCGCCTCCCCGGGCAACGCCTGGCGATCATGGAAGTGGGCCAAGCCGCGCCGCTGTTCGCATTCAGCTGCTGCGACGCGCTGGACTTCAACGTGGCGGACTACTGTTACGCGTCGAGCGATCCGGATGTGCTGGACCACGTCATTCATCAACAGGCCGAACGTTATCCGAACGCCCGCACCGAACTCATCGGCGAAGGCGGTGTGGCGCCGACGGCCTTATGCGACCTGGCGATCTTCCACTGCGAATTCGACACCCTGGAAGCGGCCCGCGCGGCCTTGCGCCATGCGCGAGCCAGCCTGAGGGCGGACGGCGTCTTGCTGGTCTGCGGTGCGCACCCCGCCGCCTGGGGCGACTTCGTTTTTGGTGGTCGCCAGAAATGGTGGCAAACCAGCGAAGGCGGCGAACAGCTGTCCACCCAACAACCCGTCGGCTTCTGGCAGGATGAGCTCCAGTCGCTGGGATTCCTGTGCGACAGTCCGCTTGAATTTTCCGAATCGTTCGCCAGCGGCGCCTATCTGCTGACCGCCCGACTGGACGGCGTGCAAGACACGGACGCCATGCCCGATGCGGACGCCGCCAGCACCCCGGCGAACTGGCTGATCCTGGCCGATCGTAATCCCGAGCACGGCGCAGGATTGGCGCAATCGCTGGAAGCCAAGCTGAAAGCCGCTGGCCACCACGCTCGCCTGGCAATCCAGACCGGTCCGGAAGAACTGGACGGCTTGCTGCGCAACGGCGCCACCGGCCCCGTCAACCACGTCGTCCATCTGGACGGCTTGGCGTGGGCGGATGCACACCAGACGCCTGAGGAACTGCTCGCCTTGCAAACCCGGCGCTGCGCAGCTGCAGCCGCGGTCATCCAGGCCTGCGAACGGACGCAGACGGCCGCGACCTTCTGGCTGGTCACCGCCGACGCGGTGCAGTACCTGCGTCCGGCGCCTCAGGCGCCTGCAGGGATGCACGCGCTGAACGACGCCGCCCTGTGGGGTTACGGCCGCACGCTTGCCAATGAGGCCTCCAATTTCCGCATCCGCATGGTTGACTTGCCGCTGGCTCACGCCGGCGCGCTGGCCGACGCGCTGGTCCGTGAATTGACCTGCGTGGATGGCGAAGACGAAATCATCCTCGACGAAAACGGCGCGCGCTATGCGCCGCGCTTGCGCCACGCCCCTCGCCCAGCGCCGACTTCGGCTGACATCAGCACGTCGCAAGCGGTGCGCCTGGGGTTCGAATTCCCCGGCCAACTGCGCAACCTGCGTTGGGAGTCGTGCCCGGCCCCCACGCCGGCCGACGACGAGCTGGAAGTCCGCATTGAAGCCACCGGCCTGAACTTCCGCGACGTCATGTACGCGCTTGGCCTGCTGTCCGACGAGGCGATCGAGAACGGCTTTGCCGGCCCGACGCTAGGCCTGGAATTCTCGGGCACGGTGATCCGGGTCGGGTCGGACGTGGATGGCTACGCCGTAGGCGATGCCGTCGTGGGCTTCGGACCTGCCAGCTTCGGCAACCGCGTACTGACCAAGCCCAGCGCCATTTCGCACATCCCCGACGGTTTCTCGTTCGAAGCCGCCGCAACCATCCCCAGCACCTTCTTCACGGTCTACTACGCGCTGCACCATCTGGCGCGCCTGGAGGAAGGCGAGAAGATCCTGATCCACGGCGCCGCCGGCGGCGTCGGCATCGCCGCCATCCAGTTCGCGCAATGGCTGGGCGCGGACATCTATGCCACGGCCGGTTCCGACGAAAAGCGCGACTTGCTGCGCCTGCTGGGCGTGCGCCATATCTATGATTCGCGCTCGTTGTCCTACGCCGACGACATCCTGGCAGACACCGGCGGCCGCGGCGTCGACGTCGTGCTGAACTCGCTGGCCGGCGAAGCCATCAACCGCAATCTGCGCGTGCTCAAGCCGTTCGGCCGCTTCCTCGAATTGGGCAAGCGCGACTTCTACGAAAACACCCGCATCGGCCTGCGTCCGTTCCGCAACAACATCAGCTACTTCGGCATCGACGCCGATCAATTGATGAACGAGCGCCCGGACCTGACCCAACGCCTGTTCGGCCAGATGATGGCGCTGTTCCGCCAAGGCGCGCTTCACCCGCTGCCCTATTCCGTCTTCGACGCGAACGACATCGTCGACGCCTTCCGCTACATGCAGCAGGCTCGCCAGATCGGCAAGATCGTCGTCACGTACCGCAACGGCATCAGCGGCGTGCATGCGCCGGCTGCCCACACGGCACCCGGCCTGACGCTGCCCGCCGACGCGACCTACCTGGTCACCGGTGGATTGGGCGGATTCGGTCTGCGCACGGCCCAGTGGCTGGCCGACAAGGGCGCCCGCAACCTGATCCTGATCAGCCGTAGCGGCCCCTCAAGCGACGCTGCGCAAGCCGCGCTATCGGCCTTCGAAGCGCAAGGCGTGCGCGTCCACGCGGCTGCCTGCGACGTAACGGACCGCGCCGCGTTGGCCCGTCTGCTTGCCGAAACCGCGGGCACGATGCCGCCCCTGAAGGGCATCGTCCATGCTGCAGTCGTCATCGACGACGGCCTGGCGCGCAGCGCCACCCCCGAGCAGATCGAACGGACGCTTGCCGCCAAGGTGCTGGGCGCCCAGCACCTGCACGAGCTGACCCGCGCCCTGCCGCTGGATCTCTTCATTTTCTATTCGTCGGCCACGACCTTGTTCGGCAACCCCGGCCAAAGCAACTACGTGGCCGCCAATGCCTGGCTCGAGCGCCTGGCCGCGCAACGCCGCGCGGAAGGCCTGCCCGCCACGTGCGTGCGCTGGGGCGCCATCGACGACGTTGGTTTCCTGGCCCGCAACCAAAAAATCAAGGACGCGCTGCAAGGCCGCATGGGTGGTGGCGCACTGGCCTCGCAAGTCGCCCTGGACGCACTGGAAGACATGCTGGTCGCCGATGTTTCAGGACTCGGTGTCCTGGAACTGGATTGGCGCGCACTCAGCCGCTTCCTGCCCTCCGCGAATCTTCCCAAGTTCTCGGAAATCGCTCGCCAGGCTGGCGACACCGGCGATGACGACGGTGGCGCGAACGACATTGCGCACCTGATCGCCACGCTGGACGATGCCGCGCTGCATGAACGCTTCACCGAAATGCTCAAGGCCGAGATCGGCGAAATCCTGCGCGTGTCTCCCGACAAGATTGAAGCGACCCGCTCGGTCTATGACATGGGCCTGGACTCGCTGATGGGTGTTGAATTGGTGGTGGCGCTGGAGAACCGCTTCGGCATCCGCCTGCCGGTGATGGCGCTTAGCGAAAGCCCCACCCCTGCCAAGCTGGCCGAACGGCTGGTGTTGTTGTTGCGTGACGAACACGATGAGCAAGGCGATGCCGTTACCGCGACCGTTCAACAGGTCGTCGCAAGCCACGCCGCAGAAGTCGGGTCCAGCTCCGTGTCGGATTTCGTTGAAGAGATCAAGATGAACGGCAGCCTTCCCATGCAACGCATGATCCAGTAGGTCGGAATTAATTGAGCACCATGAAGAAGTTGCCGGGCCTTGCGGCCGGCATCAAAGACAAGCTGATCCAGCAAGCCTTGGAGCGCAAGCTGCGCCAGGCCGCCTCACCCGGCGGCCTGGCGCCCGCGCGTCCCGCCGAAAAGAAAGCCGAGGTCCCCGAGGAACACTACCGGTTCCACCTGCATCCCGGCTATCAGCAATTGCGCATCATCAACGATGGCGCCAAGCGGCTCGGCGTGAAGAACCCTTTCTTCAAGCTGCACGAAGGCACCGCTGGCGCGGACACGCAGATCGGTGGCCGCGAGTTCATCAATTACGCCAGCTACAACTACCTGAACATGTCGGGCGACCCAGCGGTCACTGCGGCTGCCAAGGCCGCGATCGACCGCTACGGCACGTCGGTATCCGCCAGCCGCCTGGTCTCGGGTGAACGTCCCGTGCACCGAGAGCTGGAGGTGGAAATCGCCGCGCTGTACGGCGTGGACGACGCGATCACTTTCGTCAGCGGCCACGCCACCAACGTCTCGACCATCGGCTACCTGTTCGGTCCCCGCGACCTGGTCCTGCATGACGAACTGATCCACAACAGCGTCCTGCAAGGCATCCAGTTGTCCGGCGCCCGCCGCCTGCCCTTCCCCCATAACGACTGGGAAGCGCTGGACACCATCCTGAACGAACAGCGCCACCAGTTCGAACGCGTGCTGATCGTCCTGGAAGGCATTTACAGCATGGACGGCGATTATCCCGACCTGCCGCGTTTCATTGAAATCAAGCAACGCCATCGTGCGTTCCTGATGATCGACGAAGCGCATTCCCTGGGCGTCATGGGTGCGCGCGGCTATGGCATCCGCGAACACTTCGGCGTGGATGGCAAGGACGTGGATATCTGGATGGGCACGCTGAGCAAGACGCTGGCGGGTTGCGGGGGATATATCGCGGGAGAGACGGCGCTGGTGGAGCATTTGAAGTTCCTGGCGCCGGGGTTTCTGTATAGCGTCGGGATGCCGCCGAGCGTCGCCGCCGCATCGTTGGCGGCGCTGCGCCGGATGAAGGAACTGCCGGATCGCGTGGCGACCTTGCAGGCACGGGGAAAGTACTTCCTGGAGCAGGCGAAGGCCGCGGGGATTGATACCGGGAC
>NZ_DBHKZA010000012.1:86916-98644 GCF_057314935.1 Achromobacter sp. | reverse complement strand
CTGCCTTCAGCCAGGACGTCGACCTGGGCACGTTGACGCGCGTCTTCACGCTGCGCGCCAATGACGTGTTCGTGGGCGCCTTCGGCGGCCGCCTGCGCGAGCACCTGCGCCGCTATGCCCCCCACAGCGTGCTGCGCTTTCTTTCCGAAGGCGAGGACGACAGCGACGCGTTGAGCGGCGACGCCGACCTCTACATTGGTTCGTCCCAGAAGTTCGGCGCGGACATCAAGGTGCAGACGCTCTTCACCACGTCGTTCTGCGGCCTGGCGCGCGCCGAGCACGCCATCTTCAAAGGCGCCATCACCCCGCAGCGCCTGACGGCCTACGACCACATCAGCGTGTCGCGCCGCGGCCGGGCACAAGGGCCCATCGACCTGGCGCTGGCCGACCTGGGCCTGGCCCGGCGCGTCGCGCTCATCACCCCCACCTTCCACGCCGCCATCTTCGCCCTGGCCGACTCCGACCTGATCCTGCCGTCCATGCCGCAGCACCTGATGCCGGGGATTGAACGGCTGGGCCTGACGTTGCGCGCATTTCCCGTGCCGCTACCGACGACGCCGGTCAGGGTGATGCAGGCCTGGCCCCCGCGGCTGGACAGCGATCCGGCGCACCGCTGGTTAAGGCAGACGATCAAGCAGGTGTGCGGACAGGCGGCCTGACCGCTCATCCTTGAAACAGATAAAACAAAGGCCAGCCCGTCAAGGCTGGCCTTCGCTACGACACAGCGGCCGCGATCAAGCGTCGATGTTGCCCGCCGACAGCGCGTTCCTTTCGATGAATGCGCGGCGCGGTTCCACGTCGTCGCCCATCAGCGTCGTGAAGACCTCGTCCGCCGCGATGGCGTCTTCGATCTGCACGCGCAACAGGCGGCGCACCTTCGGGTCCATCGTGGTTTCCCACAACTGTTCCGGGTTCATTTCACCCAGACCCTTGTAGCGCTGCTTCGAGATGCTGCGATCGGCTTCGCTGCGCAGCCACTGCATGGCTTCGCGGAAGTCGGACACGGTCTGTTCCTTGCGCTTGTCGCCTTCGCCGCGGGCGGCCAGCGACCGCGAACCGACCTTGCCCAGGAAGCTCTTGGCGGCCTTGGACAGGATGGCGTAGTCCGAACCATTGACGAAGTCGGCGTCGATGATGCTGACGCGCACGTTGCCGTGGTGCATGCGCTGCACCGACAGGCGGTGGCGTTCGGTGGCTTCGTCAAACTGCGCCACCACGTCCACGCCGTTGCCGCTGACCGGGTCGCGCATGGCGTCGGCCAGACGCTTGGCGGAATCGGCGGTGGACTCGGCCGTTTCCAGGTTGATCTCGACGCCTTCAGCCATGGCCGACAGCGCGCCCACGTCGAACACCTTCGACAGGCGTGCGATGACGCCGTCGGCCGCCACATACTGGCTGGCCAGGTCGGTGAGCTCTTCGCCACGGATGATGTTGCCGCCCGAAATGATCTCGGCATCCTTCAGCGCCAGTTGCAGCATGAACTGCGCTTCTTCCTGGTCGTCCTTCAGATAGCGTTCTTCGCGGCCGACCTTCACCTTGTACAGCGGCGGCTGCGCGATATACACGTAGCCGCGCTGCACCAGCTCGGGCATCTGGCGGTACAGCAGCGTCAGCAGCAACGTGCGGATGTGCGCGCCGTCCACGTCCGCGTCAGTCATGATGATCAGGCGGTGGTAGCGCAGCTTGTCCACGTTGAAATCGGGGCCGATGCTGGTGCCCAGCGCCGTGATCAGGGTGGCGATCTGTTCGCTGGCGATCAGGCGGTCAAAGCGCGCCTTCTCCACGTTCAGCACCTTGCCGCGCAGCGGCAGGATGGCCTGGAACTTGCGGTCGCGGCCTTGCTTGGCCGAGCCGCCTGCGGAGTCGCCCTCGACGATGTACAGCTCGCACAGCGCCGGATCCTTTTCCTGGCAGTCAGCCAGCTTGCCGGGCAGGCCTGCGCCTTCCAGCACGCTCTTGCGGCGCGTCATCTCGCGGGCCTTGCGCGCGGCTTCGCGGGCGCGGGCGGCTTCGACGATCTTGTTGCACAGCGCCTTGGCGTCGTTCGGGTTCTCGAGCAGCCAGGTTTCCAGCGTGCGCGCCACGGCTTCTTCAACGGCCGGACGCACTTCGCTGGAGACCAGCTTGTCCTTGGTCTGGCTGCTGAACTTGGGCTCGGGCACCTTCACCGACAGCACGCAGGCCAGGCCTTCGCGCATGTCGTCGCCGGACGTCTCGACCTTGGCCTTCTTGGCCAGTTCGTTGTCGGCGATGTACTTGTTCAGGATGCGGGTCATGGCCGCGCGCAGGCCGGTCAAGTGCGAACCGCCGTCGCGCTGCGGGATGTTGTTGGTGAAGCACAGCACGCTTTCGCTGTAGCTGTCGTTCCACTGCATCGCCACTTCGACGCCCACCGAGACGCCGCCGGCGGCGGACTCGGTGGTGACCGAGAACACGTTCGGGTGCAGCACGGTCTTGGTGCGGTTGATGTATTCGACGAAGCCCTTCACGCCGCCCGAGAACGCGAAGTTCTCTTCCTTGCCCTGGCGCTGGTCGACCAGGCGGATCTTCACGCCGTTGTTCAGGAACGAGAGCTCGCGCAAGCGCTTGGAGAGGATCTCGTAGTGGTATTCGATGTTGTTGAAGATGACGGGGTCGGCCAGGAAGCGCACTTCCGTGCCGCGCATGTCCGTCGTGCCCGTCACCGCCAGGGGCGCAACACGCGCGCCTTGGCGGAATTCCATCTGGTGGACCTGGCCGTTGCGGCGGATCGTCAGGCGCAGCCATTCAGACAGCGCGTTCACGCAAGACACGCCCACGCCGTGCAGGCCGCCGGACACCTTGTACGAGTTCTGGTCGAACTTGCCGCCGGCGTGCAGCTCCGTCATGACGATTTCCGCCGCGCTGCGGTGGAATTCGTCTTCCTTGTGGATATCGGTCGGGATGCCGCGGCCGTTGTCGGTGACCGAGATGGAATTGTCGGTGTGGATCGTGACGACGATGTCGTCGCAATGGCCGGCCAGGGCTTCGTCGATGGCGTTATCCACGACTTCGAACACCATGTGGTGCAAGCCGGTGCCGTCGGACGTGTCGCCGATGTACATGCCGGGGCGCTTGCGCACGGCCTCCAGCCCCTTGAGCATCTTGATCGAGTCAGCGCCGTAGCCGCTGTTCTCGGGAGTGGTGTTCTGCTGATCTGACATGTCTGGTTCGATAACGCTTTAAAGAACGGCCTGGCGGCCGGACCGCCCGCAGGCCTAGGCCCGCAAGCGGCACAAACCCACAAATGGGGCGCGGATCAGATCCGCATGGGCATGACGACGTACTTGAACTGGTCGTCTTCGGGCAAGGTGATGAGCGCCGACGCGTTCGCGTCGGGCATGACCGACCACTGGATGTTGTCGACCTTCACGTTGGCCAGCACGTCGAGCAGGTAGCCCACGTTGAAGCCCACGTCCAGGGCTTCATGGCCGTAATCGATGTCGATTTCTTCCTGCGCCTCTTCCTGCTCGGCGTTGGAGGACGAGATCTTCATCTGGTTCTGCGCCAGTTGCAGGCGCACGCCCTTGAACTTGTCGGTGGTCAGGATGGCGGCGCGCTGCAGGCTGCCCTGGAGCGCTTCGCGGCCCACCATGAAATGGCGCGTGTAGTTCGTGGGAATCACACGCGTGAAATCGGGGAACTTGCCTTCGACCAGCTTGGACACCAGCTCCACGTCGCCGAAGCGGAAACGGATCTGGCCGGGCGCCACATCGATGGAGACCACCTCGTCGGAGTCTTCCAGCAGGCGCTGCATTTCCAGCACGGTCTTGCGCGGCACGATCACTTCGTGGCGTTCGGCGATGCCGTCGGCTTCGGTCGAGCAATGCGCCAGGCGGTGGCCATCGGTGGCGACGGCGCGCACACGACCCGGTTCAAACACCAGCAGCATGCCGTTCAGGTAATAACGGATGTCCTGTTGCGCCATGGCGAAGTGCACCATGTTGAACAGGTGGCGCAGCGTGCGTTGCGGCATGGTGAGCGAGACGTCCCACTGCTCGGGCTGAGCGACCGTGGGGAACTCGCTGGCGGCCAGCGTCTGCAACGCGAAGCGGCTCTTGGCCGACTGCACGGACAGCTTGTTGCTGGCCAGGGCCAGGCGCACGTCGCCGGTGTCGGGCAACGCCTTCAGGATGTCCAGCAGCTTGCGCGCCGCGACCGTGGTGGACTCGTTGTCCTGGCCCACGCCGAAGTCGGCGTGCGTGGTGATCTGTACTTCGAGGTCGGTCGCAATGAAGGCAACCTTGTTGCCTTCCTTGCGCATCAGGATGTTCGCCAGGATGGGCAGGGTATGGCGTCTTTCGACGATGCCCGCCACGGTCGACAGCGGTTTCAGCAATGCATCGCGTGTGGTTTGTACGAGTTGCATGTTCATCCTTTTAGAGTTTGTTCCAACACGTGCAGGGTATGGTTGAGCTCCGCTTGCTTTGCGCGGGCGTCGGAAATTTTGCGGACGGCGTGCAGGACGGTGGTGTGATCACGGCCACCGAACAGATCGCCGATTTCCGGCAGGCTTTTCTGGGTCAGCTCCTTGGCCAGGTACATCGCGACCTGGCGCGGCAACGCGATATTGGCGGGCCGGCGTTTCGAGTACATGTCGGCGACCTTGATCTTGTAGAAATCCGCAACCGTCTTCTGGATGTTTTCCACCGTGATCTGGCCGTTGGACACGGACAGCAAGTCCTTCAGGGCTTCCTTGCAAACATCCACCGTCAACACGTCGCGGCCGTGGAAGCGGGCGTAGGCCAGGACCTTGCGCAGCGCGCCTTCCAGTTCGCGCACGTTGCTGCGCAGATGCTTGGCGATGAAGAAGGCCACTTCCTCGGGCATGGGCACGCCTTCGGATTCCGCCTTGCGCAACAGGATCGCCACGCGCATCTCCAGCTCCGGCGGCTCGATCGCCACCGTCAGGCCGGAGTCAAAGCGCGAGATCAGGCGGCTGTCGATGCCCGACAGTTCCTTCGGATACGTATCGCTGGTGATGATGATCTGCTTGCGCTGGGCCACCATCGCCTCGAACGCGTAGAAGAACTCTTCCTGCGTGCGGTTCTTGCCCGAGAAGAACTGGATATCGTCGATCAGCAGCAGATCCAGCGAATGGTAGTAGCGCTTGAAGTCGTCGAACGCCTTGCGCTGGTACGCCTTCACCACGTCTGACACGTATTGGTCGGCATGCACATAGCGCACGCGCACCCCGGTGCCTGCCGCGACCATGGCGTTGCCGATGGCGTGGATCAGGTGGGTCTTGCCCAGGCCCACGCCGCCATACAGGAACAGCGGGTTGTACGAGGTACCGGGGTTTTCGGCCACCTGCAGCGCGGCGGCGCGCGCCAGCTGGTTGGCCTTACCCGTCACGAAGTTCTCGAACGTGAGATCGGTATTCAGGCGCGAACGCTCGTACACGATGTTGGCGGCATCCGCGTTCACCGCCTGCGCCGCGACCGTCGTGGCCGGCTGGGGTGGGGCGGCTGCCGCCGGGGCCTGCATGGGCGGCGCGCCGCCTGAGGGTTGTGCAGCGGACAGGTGCGAGGGCTCGGGTTGCTGGGCACGCACGGGCGCGACCGGAATGCGCGGGGCGGCTCCATGAGAAGGCAACTCGAACAGCACCTGTACTGGTCGCTTGAACCACTCCGCGGCCAACGCTTCAATCTGGTGGGAAAAATTCTTGCGCACCCAATCCAGCTTGAAGCGGTTGGGCGCGGCAACGCGCAGCACCGCCTGCGTTTCGTCGTACGCAAGCGGGACCAGCGGTCGTATCCACGCGCTGATTTGTTGGGGGGGGAGTTCCTGCTCAAGACGACTGACGCAGGTCTGCCAGAATTCTTTCATGTCGCTCTTATTCAAACCTCGATTCTACCTTGCCTGGGCAGGGGTTATCCACAGGGTAGGACATAAGCGTCTACACTGCCCAGGCTTAACTGTTTGACAAGACAGGGAAAACTTGCTGAAATGGTGGGCTTTTCCGAATTCTGTCTGTCAGAAGGTTTCACAGAGAGCTTAGCCGGAGTTGTGGCAAGTACCCTCCTTTCATAGGTCGGGGCGCTTTCCGCACTGTCCGGTTTTTAGCTTTGCTGAATAGGTCGCCTGGGAAGAAATTTCCAGTCCAGAGCCCCGTCTACGAGTTGTTTTTGCACCTGTTGCAAAAATGCTCACTGGATACCCGCTTCTGAATGCGCGACCTGGAACCCTCCGGGCAGGTCCCTTCTGACTTTTGTTCTTTTTGTGGATCGTCCATGAAACGTACCTACCAACCTTCCGTTACCCGCCGCAAGCGCACCCATGGCTTTCGCGTGCGCATGAAAACCCGCGCTGGCCGCGCCATCCTGAGCGCCCGTCGCGCCAAGGGCCGCAAGCGTCTGGCCGTCTAAGTCCGGGATTTCCGGTTTTTCCGGAAACCTGACTATTTGCACGGACCGGCCATATTGCAAGACCTCTCGCAATCTCGTTCCGGTTCCGCGCAAACGCCTGACCCGCAGTCCATGCCGCGCTCCACGCTTCCCCCGGAGGCGCGGCTGCATCGCCCCTCCGAGTTCGCCGCTGCCCTGAAAGGCCGGCGTCTTGCCCGAGGGGCGTTATTCATTGTGACTTCAGCTCCCAATGATCTGCCTCCCGGTCAGGATGCCTGTGCGCGCTTGGGGCTCATCATTGCCAAGCGGTTCGCCGCCCACGCCAGTACGCGCAACGCCATCAAGCGGGTCATCCGCGAAGCGTTCCGCCACCGGCGCATGGCGCTGCCCGCCAAGGATTACGTCGTGCGCCTGCATAGCAAGGTCCCTCCCACCACGCTCACCTCGCTTAAACGCTTGGCTAGAGCCGAAGTGGACGCTCACTTTGAGCGGATCGCGCGATGATTTTCAAAGCACTGCTCATCGCCCCCATCCGGTTCTACAGGTTCTTCCTGAGTCCCTGGATAGGCAGGCAGTGCCGCTTCACCCCGACTTGCTCGGCGTACGCGATTGAAGCAATCGAACGCCACGGCGCCTGGCGCGGCTTCTGGCTGGGCGTCCGGCGCATTGGCCGATGCCATCCGTGGTCGCCCGGCGGCTGGGATCCGGTTCCACCGGCCCCGGGAACCAAAGGCACCCCGTGCTGCTCCCACAGCCACCGCACCGAGCACGATTGACGCTAAACTGGCGGGCTTTGCTGGCCCGTATTCACTTCAGTAGGCACCATGGATATCCGACGTACCGTCCTCTGGATGATTTTTTCCTTTTCGCTGTTGCTCCTTTGGAACAACTGGCAAATCCATAACGGCAAGCCGTCGCTGTTCGGGGGCCCCACGCCCGCGGCCAGCACAGCTGATCCGCAGGCCGGCGCCAATAACGCCACGCCTTCGGTGCCCAGCGCGCCCGCAACCGCGGCCACCGCGCCGTCGGCGGTCCCTGGCGCCGCCACGCCCGCTGCCGCGCGCTCGGAAGAAGTCGTCATCACCACCGACGTGCTGCGCCTGACGTTCGACACGATGGGCGCCCAACTGGTGCGCGCCGAACTGCTGAAGTACCCGGCCACCGGCCAGGCGGACAAGCCCACGGTGCTGCTGGACCGCTCGGCCGGCCTGAACTACGTCGTGCAGTCCGGCGTGGTCGGCGCGCCCAACGGCCAGAGCTTCCCCACGCACCAGACGCCTTTCCGCCTGGTGACGTCGGAACGCCAGCTGACCGGCGACAACCTGGTCGTCTCGTTCGAAGGCGAATCGGGTGGCGTGAAGGTCACCAAGTCGTTCACCCTGCACAAGGGCCGCTACGACATCGACGTACGCCACGACCTGACCAACGTCGGTTCCGCCCCCGTGACGCCCGCGCTGTACCTGCAGCTTGAGCGCGATGGCAACGACCCGGCCGACACGTCCAGCTTCTATCACACGTTCACCGGCTTCGCCGTCTACTCCGAGCAGGACAAGTTCCAAAAGAGCACGTTCAGCGACATCGAGAAGAAGAAAGCCAACTACATCAAGCAGGCGGACAACGGCTGGATCGCCGTGGTGCAGCATTACTTCGCCACCGCCTGGGTGCCGCCGCAAGGCAAGCCGCGCACGAACGAACTGCTGGAAGTGCAGAAGAACCTGTACGCCGCCCGCAGCATCGAAGCCGTCGGCGAAATAGCCCCCGGCGCCGCGTCGCGCGTCGATTCGCACCTGTGGGTCGGCCCGCAAGACCAGAAGGCCATGGCGGCGCTCGCCCCCGGCCTGGAACTGGTGGTGGACTATGGCTGGCTGACCATCATCGCCAAGCCGCTGTTCACGCTGATGACCTGGCTGCATTCGCTCCTGGGCAACTGGGGCTGGACCATCGTGGCGCTGACCGTGCTGATCAAGGCCATCTTCTACCCGCTGGCCGCCGCGAGCTACCGCTCGATGGCCCGCATGAAGCAAGTGGCTCCGCGTCTGCAAGCACTGAAGGAAAAGTACGGCGACGACAAGCAGAAGCTCAACGCCGCCATGATGGAGATGTACCGCACCGAGAAGATCAACCCGCTGGGCGGCTGCTTGCCGATGGTGGTGCAGATCCCGGTGTTCATCTCGCTGTACTGGGTGCTGCTGGCCAGCGTGGAAATGCGCGGCGCGCCGTGGATCCTGTGGGTGCATGACCTGTCGATCCGCGACCCGTTCTTCATTCTGCCCGCCATCATGATGGCCACCATGTTCCTGCAGATCAAACTGAACCCGACGCCTCCGGACCCCATCCAGGCCAAGGTCATGATGATCATGCCGCTGGTGTTCGGCGGGATGATGTTCTTCTTCCCGGCCGGCCTGGTGCTGTACTGGTGCGTCAACAACACCTTGTCGATCGCGCAACAGTGGTCCATCACCCGCGCCATGCAGCGCAAGACGGAAGCCTTGGCAAACCGCTGAGCCTGACCTTGCAGCATGAAGAACCGGCCCTCAGGGGCCGGTTTTTTTACGTCCGCAGCGCCGGCGCACGACGCATCCATGCGGCCGCATGGGGCCATTGACAATAGATAAATACTATTGAATTTAGAACACCAATCAACTTCACAAGTGCAACCTTGACCCCTATGATGTGTCGGACATATTCCCCAGGCGGCGACGCGCGGGGGTATGCACGACACGGCGCGCGCCTACCCGGGCACGCGCATTCCAGAATCACGTAGGGAGTGTGCCATGACCGACAAGAAGCATCTGACCACCGCCGCAGGCGCGCCGGTGGCGGACAACAACAACACGCTGACCGCCGGCCCCCGCGGTCCCGCGCTGTTGCAGGACTTCTGGCTGATTGAAAAGCTTGCCCACTTCGACCGCGAACGCATCCCGGAACGCGTCGTCCACGCCAAAGGCTCGGGCGCCTACGGCACGTTCACGGTCACGCATGACATCACGCGCTACACGCGCGCCAACATCTTCTCGCAGGTCGGCAAGCAAACCCCGCTGTTCTTGCGCTTTTCCACGGTTGCGGGCGAGCGCGGGGCGGCCGACGCCGAACGCGACGTGCGCGGCTTTGCCATCAAGTTCTACACCGACGAAGGCAACTGGGACCTGGTAGGCAACAACACCCCCGTCTTCTTCATCCGCGATCCGCTGAAGTTCCCGGACTTCATCCATACCCAGAAGCGCGACCCCAAGACCAACCTGCGCAGCGCCACCGCCGCCTGGGACTTCTGGTCGCTCAGCCCCGAATCGCTGCATCAGGTGACGACGCTGATGAGCGATCGCGGCATCCCCGCGAACCTGCGCCAGCAGCATGGGTTCGGCTCGCACACCTTCAGCTTCGTCAACAGCAACAACGAACGCTTCTACGTGAAGTTCCACTTCAAGTCGCAGCAAGGCATTGCCTGTCTGACCGACGAGGAAGCGGCGCAAGTGGTCGCCCACGACCGCGAAAGCTCGCAGCGCGACTTGTTCAACAACATCGCGCAGGGCAACTTCCCGAAGTGGTCGCTGAAGGTGCAGATCATGCCCGAGGCCGAAGCCGCGACCTATCACATCAACCCGTTCGACCTGACCAAGGTCTGGCCGCATGGCGACTACCCGCTGATCGACGTGGGCGTGCTGGAACTGAACAAGAACCCCGAGAACTATTTCGCGGAAGTCGAGCAAGCCGCCTTCACGCCGGCCAACATCGTCCCCGGCATCGATTTCTCGCCGGACAAGATGCTGCAAGGACGCCTGTTCTCCTACGGCGACACGCACCGCTACCGCCTGGGCATCAATCATCACCAGATCCCGGTGAACGCCGCGCGCTGCCCGGTCCACAGTTACCACCGCGACGGCGCCGGCCGCGTGGACGGCAACGCCGGCGGCACGCTGAATTACGAGCCCAATAGCGCGGGCGAATGGAAGGAAACCCCGTCCGCCGGCGAACCGCCGCTGGCGCTGGACGGCCAGGCCGCCGCGCGCTGGAACCACCGCGAGGACGACGACTACTACTCGCAACCGGGCGCCTTGTTCCGCCTGATGACGCCGGCCCAGCAGGAACTGCTGTTCGGCAACATCGGCCGCCACATGGCGGGCGTGCCGGAAGAAATCCAGCGCCGCCAGCTGGAACACTTCAGGAAGGCCGACCCGGCCTATGCCGCCGGCGTGGCAAAGGCGCTGGGACTGAAGATCTAAGCGTCTGGTCGCTGGACAGAAAGAAAAGCGGCCCCTTTTTGGGGCCGCTTTTTTTTGTGCGGTTCCGGTGACGGGTTGCGCGCGCTGGGCGGCCGCTTGCGGGCAAACGCTGCCCGCGCGCAACCCATCACCTCAGCGCTGCATCCCCCAGCGCCGCACCGTCAAACGCTCCAGATTGTCGAATCCCAGGTTTTCCACAAGCAGGCCAATGATGACCACCGCAGCCAATCCCGCGAACACGCGGTCTGTGTATAACTCGTTGCGGTTCTGGAAGATGTACCAACCCAGTCCGCCCTTGCCGCTGGAGGCCCCGAACACCAGTTCCGCAGCAATCAAGGTGCGCCACGCGAACGCCCACCCGATCTTCAAACCCGCCAGAATGGCCGGCAGCGCGGCCGGCACCAGGATCTGCAGCACATACCGCAAGCCCGTCAGCCCATAGTTGCGGCCCGCCATGCGCAGGGTTTCCGACACGCCCAGAAAGCCCGCGTACATGTTCAGCGCCAGCGCCCACAGCACGGAATGGATCAAGACGAACACCAGGCTGCCTTCGCCCAACCCGAACCACAACAAGGCCAGCGGCAACAGGGCGATCGCCGGCAACGGGTTGAACATGGCGGTCAGCGTGGACAGCAGATCGCGGCCGAAGCGCGTGGATACCGCCAGCGTGGTCAGCACGAACGCCAGCGCGACGCCGGCCAGATACCCCTGCACCAGCACGCGCAGCGACTGTCCGGCACGTGCCGGCAGTTCGCCATTGGCGATGCCCTGCACAAAGGCCTGCGCCGTCTGCCACGCGCCCGGCAGCAACAAGTCGTTGTCGGTGTAGCGTGCCGCCAACTCCCACACCGCGGCCAGCAGCGCCAGGATCACCAGCTTGCGCAGGCTGGCGTGCTGCCAAAGCCGTTCGTGCCACGGCAGCGGCGTTTCCGCCGCCTGTGCCGGCAAGGGCGGCAGGTCGTACTCGACTTCGGGACGGATGGGGGGCGAGGGGGGGTAGGCGCTGCTCATCGGGCGGATCTCATCGGGCGGATCTCATCGGGCGGAACTCATCAGGCTGAACGCATCGGGCTTAACGCATCGGGCGGAACTCGGGAAGCGGCACGCGCGGCGACCTCAAGCCGCCACACGCTCGGCCTGCGC
>NZ_DBHKZA010000012.1:0-86816 GCF_057314935.1 Achromobacter sp. | reverse complement strand
AACTCGGGAAGCGGCACGCGCGGCGACCTCAAGCCGCCACACGCTCGGCCTGCGCCGGATCGGACAGCGGCAGGGGCGACTCGAACAACAGGTCATGGATGCGCTTGGCCGCCGATTGGAAGGCGGCCGAGCCCTGGCTGTGCAGCCCGAAGGCGTGCGCGTTCAATTCGGCGCGCACGCGCCCGGGATGAGGCGACAGCAGCAGCACGCGGCTGCCCAGCACCAGGGCCTCTTCGATCGAATGCGTAACGAACAGCAGGGTAAAGCGCACGTCTTCCCACAAGGCCATCAGCTCTTCCTGCATGCGGCGGCGGGTCAGGGCGTCCAGCGCGGCAAAGGGCTCGTCCATCAGCAGGACGCGCGGCTGCATGGCAAGTGCGCGGGCAATCGCCACGCGCTGCTTCATACCGCCGGAAAGCGTGTGGGGATAAGCGTCCGCGAACGCGGCCAGACCCACCTTGTCCAGATAGTGCATAGCGCGCTCATCTGCTTCGCGCCGGCCCAGCTTGCGCGAGGCCAGCAGCGGAAATGCCACGTTCTGCCGCAACGTCTTCCACGGCGGCAACTGGTCGAATTCCTGGAACACGACGATGCGGTCCGGGCCCGGGCCTTGCACCGCCTGCCCGTCGATCGAGATGCTTCCTTCAGTCGGCGGCAGGAAGCCGGCCACCGCCTTGAGCAGCGTTGATTTGCCGCAACCGGACGGTCCAAGCAGGATGAAACGGTCCGCGTCGTGGACGTCAAAACTGACCTGATGCGTGGCGCGGACGCGCCGTTCACGCGTCTTATATTCGATCGTCACCTTATCCACAGCCAGCAGCGGCGACGCCTTGTCAACGTTATCCACAGGCCTGGCGGCGGTCACCGGCATATCAACTGCCATGCGCCGTCAGCGGATCATCGAAGAAGTAGTCGCGCCAACTGGCCGGCGCATTCTTGATGGCGCCCACCTTGTGCATGAACTCCGCCAGCGCAAAGGTGTTCTGCGGCTCCAGCTTGAATTGCACGTCGGAGTTCTTGATCACCTTGATCAGGAAGTCGCGGTCCTGCTTGGCGCCCGTGACGCGCAGGTAGATATCGGCGGCCTTCTCCGGATTGGCGGCGGCAAAGGCCGCGGCTTCCTTCAGCGCTTCCTGGAATGCCTTGTAGGTCTTGGGGTTTTCCTTGCGGAATTTCTCGGTGGCGAACAGCACGGTGGACGAACTGGGGCCGCCCAGCACGTCGTAGGAATTCAGCACGATGCGGGCCTTGGGGTTCTCGGCCAGCTCTTGCTCCTGGAATGGCGGATTGCCGAAATGGCCCGTGATTTCCGTGCCGCCGGCGATGATCGCCGCCGCCGCATCCGGATGCGGCAGCGCCACCGAGATCTTGTCCAGCTTGTTGAACTGCGCGTCGCCCCACAGCTTGGCCGACGCCAGCTGCAGCACGCGCGACTGCACCGACACGCCCACGGCCGGCACCGCGATGCGGTCCTTGTCCGTGAAGTCGGCAATGGTCTTCACGTTGGGGTTGTTCGTGACGAGGTAATAAGGAAAGTTGCCCAGCGATGCCACGCCTTTCACGTTCTGCTTGCCGTGCGTGCGGTCCCAGATCGTCAGCAGCGGTCCGACGCCCGCCCCCGCGATATCCACAGCCCCCGACAACAGCGCATCGTTCACGGCCGAGCCGCCAGACAGCTTGGCCCACTCGACCGAGATATCCACACCTTCGGCCTTGCCGTGCTTTTCAATCAATTGCTGGTCGCGCGCCACGTTCAGCAGCAGGTACACGATGCCGTATTGCTCCGCGATGCGGATGCGCCCTTCGGCCAAGGCGGGCGTGGGCGACGCCAGCGCCAGCACCCCCAGAATCAACGCCAGGGCGGCGCCGGTAACGGTTTGGACCAGTCGGTCCCGTCGTGCTGAAGACATGCGCATGGTGTTCCCTGTGGATAAGTGCTTTGCGTCAGAAACCGCGTGCTTTTCAGAAAGGCGTGTCGCCTTCGATGGTGGTCCGGTACAACTTGCGCCGCAGATGATCCGGCGTGCCGCCGGCCAGGTGGATCAGCGATCGGTTGTCCCAGAACACGAGGTCATGCGGCTGCCAGCGATGGCGATAGATGTTCTCGGCGCGCACGCTGTGCGCGAACAATTCGGCCAGCAGCGCGCGGCTCTCGTCTTCGGGCACATCGACGATGCGCGTCGTGAAGCCTTCGCTCACAAACAGCGCGCGGCGGCCGTTCTCGGGGTGCGTACGCACCACCGGATGCACCACTTCCTGCACCTGCGCGATCTGCTGCGCGCTCAAGGCAGGGCGCCAGTTGCCTTCCTTCTGCAACTGCCCGTATTGGGCCAGATAGGAATGCACGGCGCGCTTTCCCTCGATCGCGTTTCGCAGCGCGGCAGGCAAGGTGTCGTAGGCCAGATGCATGTTGGCGAACAAGGTGTCGCCGCCTTCTGCCGGCAGTTCCTGCGCGTGCAGCAGCGAACCCAGGCTGGGCAGTTCCTTGTACGAAATATCCGAATGCCAGTACTTGCCGGCGTCGCCCAAGCCGATCGGCTTGCCGTCTTCCACGATGTTGGAGACGATCAGGATCTCGGGGTGGTTTGCCAGGTGGAATTGATGCAGCACGTGGATCATCAAGCGGCCAAAACGGCGGCTGAAATCGATATGCTGCTGCGGCGTGATGCGCTGGTCGCGAAACACCAGCAGGTGATGGTCCAGATGCGCTTGATGCACGCGGGCGAAATCAGCCGCGGTCAGGTCGCGCGACAAGTCCAGGCCGATGATCTCGGCGCCCACGGGGCCGGGCAGGGGACGCAGTTCAAAGGACTGCGCAGGGGGGACGGGGGCGGCGTCTACTTCGCGCCGCAAGGCGTTGCTCTGGGACATCGATCGCTCCGGTTCGCCTTGCGGCATGTCTGGAACGATCGATTATGGAAAGCGCGCCTTGTATCTCAAACGAAGTTATTGGCGTTTGAACAAAGCTTCACGTCATATAGAAAAGGCCGCGAGGGAAAGCCCCGCGGCCTCATGCCAAACGCCTATAAGCAAATAGCGCATCGGTGTTAAGGCGCAGGTTGCCAACCCGCATCAGGCGGCCGGCAGGTAGGCCTCGACCAGCTTCACCCAATACGTCGCGCCCACCGGCAGCAAGGCGTCATTGAAGTCGTAATTCGGGTTGTGCAATTGGCAAGGGCCCATGCCGTGATAGCTTTCCATCCGGTGGTCGCCGTCGCCGTTGCCCAGGAACAGGTACGCGCCGGGGATCGCTTCCAGGAAGAAGGAAAAATCCTCGGCGCCCATGAACGGCGGCATGTCGCGCAGCACGTTCTCGGCGCCGAACGCGTCTTCGGCGACCTTGGCCGCAAAGGCCGTTTCCTTTTCCCAGTTGACCAGCGGCGGATAGGCGCGCACGAAGTCCAGTTCGCCCGTGCCGCCGTACACCTGGGGCAGGGTGGTGGCGATGCGCCGCATGTCCGCTTCGATCTTGTCCAGCGTTTCCACGGAATACGTGCGCACCGTGCCGCGCAGCACCGCTTCGCCCGGAATCACGTTATAGGCATCGCCGGCATGGATCTGCGTGATCGACAGCACCGCCTGGTCCAGCGGGTTTTTGCTGCGCGAAATCACCGTCTGCAGGGCATGCACCATGTCGGCCGCGACGATGATCGGGTCGACCGACGCATGGGGCTGCGCCGCATGTCCACCCACGCCCTTGATGACGATGTCCCAGCGGTTGCTGGACGCCATCGTCGGGCCCGCACGGAATCCGAACTGGTTGACCGGCATGCCGGGCATGTTGTGGATGCCGAATACGGCATCGCAAGGGAATTTATCGAACAGGCCGTCCTGCATCATGGCGCGCGCACCCGCATTGCCGCCTTCCTCGGCGGGCTGGAAGATGAACACAACCGTGCCATCGAAATTGCGGTGCGTGGACAGGTATTGCGCCGCGCCCAGCAGCATTGCGGTATGGCCGTCATGGCCACAGCCGTGCATGCGGCCGCTGATGGTGGACTTATGCGCGAAACGGTTGTGTTCGGGCATGGGCAGCGCATCCATGTCGGCGCGCAGGCCGACCGTCCCCTTGCCGCTGCCGGCGCGCAACACGCCCACCACGCCGGTCTTTCCCAGCCCCGTGTGCACTTCCAGGCCCCATTCACGCAGGCGTTCGGCCACCAGGTTCGACGTGCGCGTCTCCTGGAAGGCCAGTTCGGGGTGGGCATGGATATCGCGGCGCAACGCGGTCAGTTCGGGATGCGCGCGTTCAATTTCGGCGATGGTTTTCATGGCAGTAGGAATAGAGTTCGGCGATAGCGAAAGGTTTGACAAGTAGGAGGGGTGGAGCGCGAGAGTTCGTAAGCAAGAACATTGCTGCCCGGCGCGCGCAACCCATCATGCAACATTGAATTCTTGGCAGATCCAGCCCCAACGCAACCTCAGATGGATGGGTTTCGCGCGCTGGATTCTTGCGTTCTTAACTGGCGATTCTCGCGCTTCACCCATCCTACGTCCAGTAGCCGTGTGAATGACGCCTACGCCGCGTCGTTCAAATGGCAGGCGCTGTGTTGGCCCGGCGCGATCTCCCTCAACAGTGGCCGTTCCGTCTTGCAACGCGGCATTGCGTGCGGGCAACGGGGGTGGAACGCGCAACCGGTGGGCGGGTCCAGCGGCGACGGCAGTTCGCCCTTGATCGGCTGGTAGTTGCGCCGCCCTGGCGTCAACGTCGGCAGTTCTTTCAGCAGCGCCTGCGTATACGGATGGTTGGCGCGCTGGAATACGGTGTCGGTAGGTGCAAGCTCCACCACGCGGCCCAGATACATGATGGCCACGCGGTCCGAGATATGGCTGACCACGGCAAGGTTGTGGCTGATGAACAGATACGTCAGGTCCAGATCGTCGCGCAGCTGCTCGAAGAGGTTCAGCACCTGGGCCTGGATGGACACGTCCAGCGCGGCCACGGCCTCGTCGCAGACGATCACCGAGGGCTTCAGCGCCAGGGCCCGTGCGATGCCGATGCGCTGGCGCTGCCCGCCCGAAAACTGATGCGGGTAGCGCTGCGCAAACGCCGGGTCCAACCCCACCTGGCGCATCAGCCCCGCCACGTATTCCGCCTTGTCGCGCGCACGAATCAGGCCATGCGCCACCGGCGCCTCGCCGATGATCTCGCGCACCCGCATGCGCGGGTTGAGGGATGCGTAGGGATCCTGGAAGATCATCTGCACGCCCAGCTCGTAGGCGCGCCGCTCCGTGCCCGTCATCGCCTTGACCGCCTTGCCCTGGTAGTGCACGTCGCCGGACGAAGGCGGCAATATGCCCGACACGATGCGGCCCAATGTGGATTTTCCGCAGCCCGATTCGCCGACGATGCCGATCACTTCGCCGCGCTGCACTTCCAGGTCCACACCGCCCACGGCGTGCACCACCTGCGTCTTCAGACCCGCGCCCAGCAGGTTCGCGATGCGTCCGGCCAGATCCACGGGCTGGACGAAGCGGAGTTCAACACCGCGCAGGGACAAGATGGAGGTGGGGGCGGCGCCGCCGCGTTCTGCTGCGCTCATTTGATGTCTGCCTCTCCGGCGTGCCAGCAGCGCACCCATTGCGCCGGGCGGACTTCCACAGGCTGCGGTTCGATCAGACAGGCGTCAGTCGCGCGCGGGCAGCGCCCGCGGAACGCACAGCCGACGGGCAGGTTCAAGAGCGACGGCGTCATGCCTGGAATCGGCACCAGCGGCCTGCCGCGCGATTCCGGCGTGGGGATGGAAGCGATGAGCCCATGCGTGTACGGATGCATGGGATGAGTGATCACATCATGCGTGCTGCCGGTCTCGACGACGCGGCCCGCGTACATCACGGACACCCGGTCCGCCAGGCCGGCCACCACCGCCAGGTCGTGCGTGATCCAGACCAGGCCCGTGCCCGTCTCGCGGCACAGCTTCTGCACTTCGAAAAGGATCTGGCCCTGGATCGTCACGTCCAGCGCGGTCGTGGGTTCGTCCGCGATGATCAGGCGCGGCGAATTCAGCAGCGCGATCGCGATGGCAACGCGCTGGCGCATGCCGCCCGACAACTGGTGCGGATAGGTGCGCAGGCGTTCCTGCGGCGACGGGATGCCCACCATCGTCAGCGTCTGCAAGGCGCGCTGGCGCGCCTGTTCGCGCGACACCTTATGGTGCGCCTGCACCGCTTCGATCATCTGCGTATCCACGCGCAGCACCGGATTCAGCGTCATCATCGGGTCTTGGAAGATCATCGCGATCTCCTGGCCCCGCAACTGGCGCCACCGCGCGGGCGACGCTCCGCGCAGGTCTTCGCCGTTCAGCCGCAGGTGTCCGTCCACGATGCGGCCCGGCTCGTCCAGCAAGCCCATCAGCGAGAAGCCCGTGATGCTTTTTCCCGATCCCGATTCCCCCACCAGCCCCAGGATCTCGCCTTCCGCAAGCGTCAGGTCCACGCCGTCCACCGCTTTCACGATGCCGTTGCGCGTGAAGAAATGCGTCTTCAGGCCCTGCACCTCAAGAATGGGCGGGGGCGTCGCCAGCGGTTTATCCACAGCTTGCGTCTGCATCGCGTCCGCCCTCAATTCGCGTGGCGCGGGTTGAGCACGTCGCGCAAGTGGTCCCCCACCAGGTTGATGGCGATGATGGCCAGCGCCAACGCAATGCCGGGAAAGAACGATATCCAATACTGGCCCGACAACAGGTATTCGAAGCCGTTGTAGATCAGCATGCCCAGCGACGGCTCGGTCACCGGCACGCCCACGCCCAGGAACGACAGCGTGGCCTCCAGCGCGATCGCGTGCGCCAGGTCGATCGTGGCGATCACGATGAGCGGCGGCATACAGTTAGGCAACACGTGGCGAAACAGCACGCGCCCCCAAGACAAGGACATGCAGCGCGCGGCCTCCACATACTCCTTGCCGCGTTCAACCAGCGCCGCGCCGCGCGCCGCACGGGCGAAATACGCCCATTGCACGACGATCAGCGCGATGATCACCTTATCCACACCCTTGCCCAGAATCGCCAGCAACATCAGCGCCACGAGAATGGCGGGAAACGACAACTGGATATCCACAATCCGCATCAACAGCGCATCGATGCGGCCGCCGAAATAGGCGGCGATCAATCCCACGGTGGCGCCGATGCCAAACGCCGCCAGCACCGACACGGTGGCCACCAGCAGGCTGGTGCGCATGCCATAGAGGATGGCCGAAAACAGGTCGCGCGCTTGCCCGTCGGTGCCCAGCAGATAGTGCATGGAGCCGTCGCCGCTTTCGCTGCCCGGCTTGAGCTTGGAATCCATGATGTCCAGCGACGCCAGGTCATACGGATTCTGCGGCGCGATCCACGGCGCCAGCAAGGCGGCGCCCACGATCACGACAAGCATCACCAGGCCCAGCGTGGCCAGTTTGCTGGCGAAGAAATCCGATACGAAACGCCGCCAGGGCGTCTGTTCCTTGATGGCTGCGGCAGGCGCGGCAGCAGTGGCAGGGCTGTTCATCGGCGGCTATCCAAACGTACGCGGGGGTCCAGCACCGTGTAGATGATGTCCACCACCAGATTCAACATGACCAGGAAGAACACGATCAGCAGCAGATACGCGACCACTACCGGACGATCCAGGTTGATGATGGAATCGATCAGCAGCTTGCCCATCCCCGGCCACGAAAACACCGTCTCCGTCACGACGGCAAACGCCATCACCTGTCCGAATTCCAGCCCGGCGACGGTCACCACCGGGATCAGGATGTTCTTCAACAGATGCACGCCCAGCACGCGCTTTTCCGACAGCCCCTTGGCCCGCGCGAACTTGATGTAATCCATGGGCAGCGCTTCGCGCGTGGCCGCGCGCGTCACGCGGATGATCATCGCGCACTTGGCGAACGCGATGGTGGCGGCGGGCAGGGCCAGGCTCAGCCAGCCGTTGAGCGTCAGCACGCTCAATTCCAGCGAACCGATGCTGACCGTCCTGCCGCGCCCGCCGGCCGGCACCCAGCCCAGTATCACGGCGAACACCATGATCAGCATCAGGCCGACCCAGAAGTTGGGTAGCGAAAAGCCCAGCACAGATCCCGTCATGATGGCGCGCGAGCCGGGCGCTTGCGGCTTGAGCCCCGCAAGGATGCCCAGCGGCACGCCGATCAGCACCGACAGCAGCATGGCCACACAGGCCAGTTCCACCGTGGCCGGCATGCGCTCCAGGATCAGGTGCATGGCCGGCTCGCCGGTCAGGAAGCTGTTGCCGAAATCGCCGCGCACCGCCTGGCCCATGAAGATCAGGTATTGCCGCCACAGCGGCTGGTCCAGGCCCAGCGATGCGCTGATCGCGGCGCGCTGCGCTTCAGTCGCCTCGGGGCTGGCCAGCATCGACACCGGATCGCCCACCATGTAGATGCCTGCAAAGACCAACGCCGACATGACGAGCATGACGACGATGGTTTGCAGCAGCCTTCTTACGATTGTTGCCAGCACTAGAGACCGCCCGCGTTGCGCGTTACTTCTTCAGGGTTGCGAACTGCGCAAGCGTGACCTGGTCGGGACGGCCCTGATAACGGATGTCTCCCTTCATGGCCCACACCGACAGTTCGAAGTGCACCGGCAGCATGGCGTAGTCGTCCATGGCGATATTGCTGGCCTTCGCCAGCAGGTCGGCGCGCTTGGCGTCATCCATCGTGGACGACGCTTCCTTCACCAGTTCATCCATCTTCGGGTTGGAATAGCGGCTGCGGTTGGTGGTGCCCAGGCCCGCCTCCGGGTTGCGGGTCACCAGCAGGGAGGTCAGCGCGTTGGACATCTCGCCGCTGGTCACCGACCAGCCGGCCAGATAGGCCGAGAATGCATAGCTGTCGCGGTTCTTGAAGAACACCGGGGGCGCCATCGCGTCCACGCTGGTCTTCACGCCGATGCGCGTCCACATCGACGCGATGGCCTGCGCCACTTTCGAATCGTTGACGTAGCGGCCCGAGGGTGAGCCCAGCGTGATCGAAAAGCCGTTGGGGTAACCGGCTTCCTTGAGCAGTGCCTTGGCTTTTTCGACGTCGGCCTTGGGCGCCTTGGAATGTTCCTTGCTGGAGCCGACCATGGGGTAGGGCAGCAAGTTGCCGGCCGGCAGCGCCACGCCGCCCATCACGCGCTCGACCAGCGCGTCGCGGTTGATCGCCAGCGACAGCGCTTCACGCACCCGCTTGTCCTTCATCGGATTCTTGTCCGTGCCCTGGATGCCGGGCGAAGGTTCCGCATACTGGTCCAGCGCCACGTACACGACGCGTACCGACGGCGTTTCCTCGACGTACAGCTTCTTGTCGCCCTTGAGCTTGGGCAGATCGTCGGTGGGGGGATCTTCGATCATGTCCACGTCGCCGGCCAACAGCGCGGCCACGCGCGCGGCGGCATTGCTGATGGGCCGGTAGACCACGCGGTCCCATTCGGGCTTCTTGCCCCAGTAATTGTCATTGCGCGCCAGCACGAATTCCGCGCCGCGCTTCCACGACACGAACTTGTACGGGCCCGTTCCCACCAACCCATCGCCGCTGTTCAGTTCGGTGGTGGTCTTGCCTTCCGCCGCGGGGCCGGAGGCGGCCTTCTTCGACATGATCGGCAACTGCGCCAGGTTCACCAGCAGGTTCGGCGCGACTTCCTTGGTGGTGATGCGCACGGTCATCGGGTCGACCGCTTCCGTCTTGGCCACCGAACCCAGGTACAGCGTGAACGGCGACGGGCTGTTCGGTACCTTGGGCACGCGGTCATACGTGAACACCACGTCTTCGGCGGTGAACGGCGTGCCGTCCGAGAACTTCACGCCAGGCCGCAGCTTGAACGTCCAGACCTTGCCGTCCACGGTCCACGATTCCGCCAGCCCGGGCTGCGGCTTCAATTGCGCATCGGTGGCGACCAGCGTGTCGAAAATGGTTTGGGAGATCTGCGTATTCGGCGTCAGCGCGTGATACTGCGGATCCATTGATGAGGGCTCGGTCTTCAGGGCGATCACCAGATCGCGAGCCATTGCGGAACTGAATGTGCCAAAGGCCAACATCACCGCGGCAGAGCCGCAGGCCAAGACACGCGAAAACCGAGATGCCATCGTGATCTCCCAGAGTTGTTTCGGGTTTTGAACCTCTGGGGCACATTAACCAGCAAACAAGGAGCCGCGCAACAGTTATATTCCCCTATTGTTCTCGCATCTCCCCCTGTTCAGATATGTCCGCTTACTCCCCCATTGCCGCTATTGCCACCGCCCCCGGACGAGGCGGCATCGGCGTCGTGCGCGTTTCTGGTGCGGACCTGTCCGAATTGGTGCGCCGGCTGTTCCAGCGCGAACTTACGCCGCGCCACGCGCATTACCTGCCGTTCAAATCGGTGGACGGCGAACTGCTGGACGAGGGCATCGCAATCTACTTCCGCGCCCCCCATTCCTATACCGGCGAAGACGTGCTGGAGCTGCAAGGCCATGGCGGCCCCGCCGTGCTGCGCCGCGTGCTGGACAGCTGCCTGGCGGCCGGCCGAGACCTTGGCCTGCGCCTGGCGGAACCCGGCGAATTCACGCGCCGCGCCTTTTTGAACGACCGCATGGACCTGGCCCAGGCCGAAGCCGTGGCGGACCTGATCGAAGCCTCGTCAGTGGCCGCTGCGCGCGGCGCCGTGGCCTCGCTGTCGGGCGAATTCTCGGCGCGCGTGAACGACCTGTCAGACCGCATCATCCACCTGCGGATGCTGGTCGAAGCGACACTGGATTTCCCCGAAGAAGAGATCGACTTCCTTGAGAAATACCAGGCCCGGCCGACGCTGGATGCGCTGACGGCGGACCTGTCCAACCTGATCGCGCAAGCGCGCCAGGGCGTCATCCTGCGCGAGGGCCTGCACGTGGTACTGGCCGGCCAGCCCAACGTCGGCAAGTCCAGCCTGCTCAACGCGCTGGCGGGCGACGATATCGCCATCGTCACGCCGATTGCGGGCACGACACGCGACAAAGTGGTGCAGGAAATCCATATCGACGGCGTGCCGCTGCATATTGTGGACACGGCGGGCCTGCGGGAAACCGAAGACACCGTCGAAAGCATCGGCATCGCCCGCACCTGGCAGGAAATCGAACGCGCGGACGTCATCTTGCACCTGCAGGACGCCACCCAGCCCGGCGACGAGCTGGACGCGCAGATCACCGCACGCCTGCCGCCGCGCACGCCGGTGCTGAAGGTATTCAACAAGGTGGACCTGTTATCCACCGCTTTCACGCCGGCGCCGGGCGAGTTGGGCATCTCCGCCAAACGCGGCGCGGGCCTGGATGCACTACGCGCCGAACTGCTGAACATCGCCGGCTGGAACCCGGGCGCCGAATCGCCCTGGCTGGCGCGCGAACGCCACTTGCATGCCCTGCAAGACGCGGCCGAGCATCTGGCGCTTGCAGGCGAACATGCCGGCCAGGACGACCGGGTGCTGGACCTGTTCGCGGAAGAGCTTCGGCTGGCGCACGACAGCCTGTCCAGCATTACCGGAAAATTCACCAGCGACGACCTGCTGGGCGAAATCTTCTCCAGCTTCTGCATCGGGAAATAGCGTGATCAGACCTGCCGCGCCCGGCGACATCCCCGCCATTGAACAGATCGTCGCGGATGCCTACACGCCGTATATCGCGCGCATCGGCGCAACGCCCGGCCCCATGCTCGACGATTACCCGGCGCGTGTCGCCGAAGGCGTGGTGCATGTCCTGGAAGAAGAGGGCGCCATTCGCGCCGTGCTGGTCTTGATCCCGGAGCCCGGCTGTCTGCTGCTGGACAACATCGCGGTCTCCCCCGCGGCGCAAGGCAAAGGCTATGGCCGCATCCTGATGCTATACGCCGAAGATGCCGCTCGCCGGGCCGGGTACTCGCGCATCCGCCTGTACACGCAAGAAAGGATGACGGAGAACATCGCCATCTATCTGCGGTATGGCTACGTGGAGACGCACCGCGCGAAAGAGCAGGGCTTGCATCGCGTCTTCATGACCAAGCATCTGAACCCCCCACCCCTACCTGAATAAACACGAGCTTTTACTCGCCTTTATTTTTAGCGCCGTCGGATACGGCTTGCTGCGCGCGGCGATTGTTCGCCAGCGACTTCGCATACACCGATTCCGGCCGTATGCGATGCGCGATCACGTAGCCGGTAATGCAAGCCAGCATCAGCGGCAGCATCACTTCATAGCTTAGCGTCATCTCGAATATCATCAGGATCGACATCAGCGGCGCATAGGTCGTCGCCGCCAACAGCGCCCCCATGCCCACGACGGCATAGCTGGAAATCGCCGACACGTCGCCCGCCGGCAGCACGGCCTGCAAGCCGCTTGCGTACAGCGCGCCCAGCGCCGCCCCCACGAACAGCGTCGGCGTGAACACGCCGCCCACCGCGCCCGAGCCGACGCTTGCGCCCGTAGCCACGATCTTCATCAACAGGATTGCGGCCACCGCCTGCCAGGCCCACGGGGTATGCAGCAAGCTGTTGACGACGCTATAACCGTTGCCCCACACCTCGGGGTTCAGCACCGACAGCGCCCCCACGATCAATCCCCCCAAGGCCATGCGGATCCAAAGGGGCAAGGGCAGGCGGGAAAAGGCGGCGCGCGACAGATCCAGGAAACGCAGGAATTGCGGGGCGACCAGGCCGGCAGCCACGCCCAGCCCCAGGTAGTTCACGACCTCCCAGCCGGACACGAATTCGAAGTGCGGCATATGGAACACCGCGTCGTAATGCAGGATCTGGCGCGTGACGATGTTGGCCACTACCGATGACACGACCAGCGGCACCAGCGTGGCCGATGAAATCACGCCAAAGACGATTTCCGAGATGAACAGCGCACCGGCGATCGGCGCGTTATAGGCGGAGGTAATGCCCGCCGTGGCCCCGCAGGCCACCAATAGCCGCAAATGGCGGGGCGGCAATAGCAGAAATCGCCCGGTCAATGATGAAAACATGGCCGCCAACTGCACCATTGGACCTTCCCGGCCAATGGAGGCGCCCGAGCTGATGGAAAAAATGGACGACAGGCTGCGCGCAAGCGTCTGGCGCAGTCCAATGACGCCCCGGCCGACGGATATCGCTTCCATATAGTCTGCCGCGCCCCGTTTCGGCAGCCATCTTGCTGCCATTTGCAGGATAACGCCGGCTATCGCACCGCCAACGGCGGGCATCAGCAAGCGCTGCCAGGGGTCCAGCCCACGAGCCAATGACACCATGCCGTGGGGGATGTCTTCGCCGGCCAGCAGCATCTGGGTCCAGCCCAGCAGCTCCCGGAACACCACCGTCGCCAACGCGCCGAACAGGCCCATCAAGGCCGCCGCGCACAAGGTTGCGGGCAGGTTGTCGGCCAATAAACGGCTTCTCAAGCCCTTCGCCCAGCCCAATTTCCTGATTCTGATTTCTGTAGCCATGGCGGAATTCTACGGCGGAAGTTGCTCACTTTTTGTTCAGTCCCCTGTCAAGAAACCAGGCGGACACCCCCTCGAATCCCCGGTTCCGCCAACGCCTCAGAGGGCGATTTTGGCCCCCTGCAAGGGCAAAAAACCGGGTAGGCAACAGGCGGTTTTTCGAGGTAAAAGTGCCGCTTTCCTACCCCGTTTCCAGAAATCGCCCTGTGGATAACTCCTAAGTAGCCAGGTTGTGCACATTGTGTGGAGGCAAGTTGAACAAGCGGAGGTTTTTGGGGGTGGCCGAAATGTTGTCCAACTTCAACTTTTTTCCCACACAGAGTTCTTGCACAGGCAAAAACGGCTGCAAGCTGATGAAAAGAATGAGGTTTTCAAGGTTAAGGTAGTTATCCACAGGCCTTATTAATCATTAGTCTTTATATAAAGAGAAATAAAGGAAAAGCCAAACATGCTTTCCCATTCCGCCCAGCCACTCCCCCCCGGACTCCGTCCATGCGCATCCTCCTGATAGAAGACGAAGCCGAACTTGCCCGTTGGCTTTCCAGAAGCCTGGCCAGACATGCGGGCTTTGTCGTTGAATGGGCTGACGACGGACTGGTCGCCGAAAGAAGGTTGGCAATCGAAGAATTCGATGCGGTCATCCTCGATTTGGGACTTCCCGGCATGGATGGCCATACTTTGCTGGCGAAGATTCGCGCGCGAGACGACCGTACGCCGGTGTTGGTCTTGACCGCGCGCGATTCACTAGCCGAAAAAATCGGAACACTTCACCAAGGCGCCGACGATTTCCTGCCCAAACCGTTTGTTGTGGAAGAGTTGGAAGCGCGTTTGATCGCACTGATCCGGCGCAGCCGAGGGCGCGAACATCCGCGCTTGGCTCTTGGAAACCTGGTTTTCGAGTCTGCAGCGCAAAAATTCACGGTCTCGGGACAGACTTTGCAGTTATCCCCACGTGAACACGCGGTACTTCGGGTGTTGATCCAGAAAAGTGGCGAACCCATCAACAAGCAGCAGATCCTTGACCGCATCCTGACCGACGATGCGGACATCAACCTGGAAGCCATCGAAGTCCTGGTTCACCGTTTGCGCAAAAAATTGGCGGAAACCGGTGTGCAGATCGTGACCATGCGAGGCATGGGCTACTGCCTGGAGAACCTTGTTGACAACTAGAAGTCCAAAAAAAATCGCTTTTTTCGCCGCAAAAAAACGAAATCGGACGCTGAAGACGCAGTTGCTCTGGTGGCTGATCCCCACGCTGGTGTTCGTGATGATGGCTGCGCTGTGGCTGTCGAACCACCAGCTGCGCAACCAGGTCGACATTGCGTACGACCGATCTCTTGCCGGAGCGCTTCGCGCAATCGACCACAACATATCCACAGCCAGCGGTGGATTAGCCATGGAACAGCCTTACCTGATGCTGGAATTTTTCGAGCTGACGGCCAATGGCAGCGTGTTCTACCGGGTGGCGACTGAGGACGGGCTGGCCGAAATCGGGCATCCGGAGCTGCCCATGCCGGACCAGCCGCTCGTGTCTGGCGAACCGCGTTTTTTCTATGCGACCTATCAGGGGACGCCCGTCAGGGTTGCGGCGCTGGCGCGTCCGATGGATCCCCCGCTCTACGCGAACGAAGGCGGACGCATTATTGTGCAGGTCGCCGAGGGCCTGGAAAGCCGGCAGGCCTTCCTGCACAAGGTGCTGGTACGGTCGGTAGAGCGTGACCTGGCGGTGATCCTGATCAGCGTGCTGGTGATCATCCTGGGGGTTTTCATGGCCTTGCGCCCCCTGGTGCGGCTGCGCCAGGAGGTCGAAGGGCGTTCTGGAGACGATTTAAGCCCCGTCAGCGCCTCCGAGATGCCAGGTGAGGTCCTGCCCCTGGTTGCGGCTGTAAACCTCCACATGGCCCGTTTTGCGGCTCAGGCGAGGGTCCAGAGCCAGTTCCTGGACGATGCCTCCCACCAATTGCGCACCCCGTTATCGGTTTTACGGACCCAGACGGCCTATGCCTTGCGCGAAACAGACCCCCAGGAGGTCCGTACAGCCCTTCTGGCGATGCAGGAGGGGTTGGACAGGGCCGTACGCACCACCAACCAGATGCTCGCGCTGGCGCGCGCTAAGGACGCTTCCCTGGCCGAAGGTGGGTTCACCGCCGAAATGGTCGACATGGTGGACCTGGCCGACGGGGTGATCCGGAGTCTGCTGCCGGCTGCCCGCGCCCGTCAGCTGGACATCGGCCTGGAGGCGGCGGTCCGCCCGGTCCTGGTGAGCGGCACCGAGTGGCTGCTGCGCGAGGCGGCCACCAACCTGGTCGACAACGCCATCCGTTACGCCTCGCCGGCGGGCGAGGTCACCGTGACGGTGCAGGCGGGCGACGGCCTGCCCCGCCTGATCGTCGAAGACGACGGCCCCGGCATGTCGGCCGAGGACATTGCCCGGGCCTGCGTGCGCTTTCGCCGGGGCGCGGCAGGCAAGAACAAGCCGGGCGCCGGCCTGGGGCTGGCCATCGTGGGCACCATCGCCGATATCCTGGGCGCCAAGCTGATCCTGGAAAACCGCGCGCCGTTGCCCGGCCTGCGAGCGGCGTTGGTGTTTTCCCTTGAACCGGCGACGGATGCTGCGCCGCAGCACGAAAACGGCAGTTTTTGAAAGGTATTGGAAAGCTTCGGTTTTGTACGGTAGCGTCCGCTGGGTCCGATCAGGCGTCACCACGCCGCGCGGCCATCCAGCCAGACCAAGACCTATAAAACACGGAGACGCAAGAATGCAGACCAGCCTGAAGCTGCGCATGGCCGCCCTGGCGGCGCTTGGCGCGATTACCCTTTCCCTGGGCACCGCCCACGCTGCCGACGAGCCGCGCCGCCCGGAATGCATCGCGCCGGCCCAGCCCGGCGGCGGTTTCGACCTGACCTGCCGCCTGGCCACCGAGGGGCTGAAGCAAAGCGGGGCGCTCAAGAGCACCATGCGCATCGTCTACATGCCGGGCGGGATCGGCGCGGTGGCCTACAACAACATCGTGGCCCAGCATCCCAACGAACCCGGCACCATCGTCGCGTTCTCGGGCGGATCGCTCTTGAACCTGGCCCAGGGCAAGTTCGGCAAGTACAACGTCGATGACGTGCGCTGGCTGGCCGCCATCGGCACGGACTACGGCGTGGCCGTGGTGCGCAACGATTCCCCGTATACCGACCTGAAGAGCCTGATGGATGCCTTCAAGCAGGATCCGACCAAGATCGTGCTGGGCGCGGGCGGCACCGTGGGCAGCCAGGACTGGATGAAGGCCGCGCTGACCGCCAAGGCCGCCGGCGTGGATTTCAAGAAGATGCGTTTCGTGGCGTTTGAAGGCGGCGGCGAAGCCGTCACCGCTTTGCGCGGTGGCCACATCCAGGCCTACATGGGCGATGCGGCCGAAGCCTTCACCATGCTGGAAGGCGGCGCCCCTATCCGCGTGCTGGCCGTGTTCAACGACCAGCGCCTGCCGGGCAAGCTGGGCACCGTGCCCACCGCCAAGGAGCAGGGCTACGACATCGTCTGGCCGATCATCCGCGGCTTCTATGTGGGCCCGAAGGTGTCGGACAACGACTACCAGTTCTGGGTCAAGGCGTTCAACACCGCCACCGCTTCGCCCGAGTTCGACAAGTTGCGTCAACAACAAGGCCTGTTCCCGTTCAACAAGACGGGTCCCGAGCTGGACGCCTACGTGAAGAACCAGGTGAAGGTCTACGGCGAACTGGCCGATTCCTTCGGCCTGGTCAAGAAGTAAGCCGGCCGCAAGGCTTTCCCTCCTGATCGCGCCCATTCGGGCTCCCCCGCCGCCGGTCGGTTCCGGCGGTGGCGGGGACAGCTGCGTCGCGCGGTTCCACAACAACGGAAAAGTGATCATGAATGATCGAATCCTAGGCGTTGGCGCCCTGGCGCTGGCCGCCTTCATGACGGCGGCGGGGTGGGGCATCGAAGCCCCCTTCGCCTACGAACCCGTGGGCCCGCGCGCCTTCCCATTGCTGCTGGCCGGCATCATCGGCCTGTGCGGCCTGTGGCTGGTCTACAAGGGCGGCCATGCCGTCGAAGCCAACCCGCCCGGCGCCAACGGACGCATCGCGCTGATGATGGCATTCACCGTGGCCTATGCCTTCCTGTTCCAGTGGCTGGGCTTCGTGATCGCGACCTCGCTGATGACGGTGTTCGTCGGGCGCCTGTTCGGCGGCGGCTGGGTCAAGTGCGCCATCGGCGGCGTCGTCATGAGCCTTTTCTTTTTCGTGCTGTTCGACAAGGTGCTGGACGTTGTCCTGCCGGGCGGACTGCTGGAGGTCCTGCTATGAGCGGCATTCTTGATCATCTGTCGATCGGCTTTGGCGTTGCCTTTTCGCTGACGAACATCCTCGTGGCCATGATCGGCTCGTTCATCGGCACCATGGTCGGCGTCTTGCCGGGACTGGGCCCGGTGAACGGGGTCGCGATGCTGATACCGATCGCCTTCGCCATGAACCTGCCGCCGGAAACGGCGCTGATCCTGCTGGCGGCCGTCTACGTAGGCGCCGAGTACGGCGGCCGCATCACGGCCATCCTGCTGAACGTGCCGGGCGAAGCCAGTGCCATCATGACCACGCTGGACGGCTATCCGCTGGCGCGTCAGGGCCTGGCGAACGTGGCCTTGTCGCTGTCGGCGTGGTCGGCGTTCTTCGGCGCCATCGTGTCGGTGGTGGGCATCATCCTGCTTGCGCCGAGGCTTGCCAAGTGGGCGCTGGCGTTTGGCCCCGCCGAGTACTTCGTGTTGATGATCTTCGCGTTTTGCTGCCTGACCAGCTTGTTGGGCAAGCAGCCCGTCAAGGGCGTGCTGGCTGCGATGATCGGCTTGTCGATTTCGGTAGTCGGGGTGGACGCGAACTCGGGCGTATACCGCTATACCTTCGAATCGGTGCACCTGGCCGACGGCATCGATTTCGTGGTGGTGGTGATCGCGTTGTTCGCGGTCAGCGAGATGCTGGAGATGCTGGAAAAGGTGATGGCGGGCCACAGCGTCGAGGTCAAGCCCAGCGGCCGCAAGCTCTTCAACCTGAAAGAGATGGCGTTCACGTGGTGGAGCGTGGTGCGCAGCGCGCTGGTGGGTTTCGGCGTGGGCGTGTTGCCGGGCGCAGGCGCCAGCGTGGCCGCGGCTGTCGCGTACTCGCAGGAAAAGCGCATCATCGAAGCCAAGGATCCGGACGCGAAATTCGGCAAGGGCGACATGCGCGGGCTGGTCGCGCCGGAAGCCGCCGCCACGGCATCGGCCATTGGCTCCTTCGTGCCGATGCTGACGTTGGGCGTGCCGGGGTCCGGCACCACCGCGGTCATGATGGGCGCGCTGACGCTCTACAACATCACCCCTGGCCCGGTGCTCTTCGAAACCAAGCCGGAGCTGGTGTGGGGCCTGATCGCATCGCTCTTTGTCGCCAACGTGCTGCTGTTCATCATGAACGTGCCGCTGGTGCGTTTCTTCTCGAAGGTGCTGTCGGTTCCGGGCTGGCTGATGGTGCCCGGCATCCTGTGCATCAGCTACATCGGCGTCTACGCGATCAACGCGGGCACGTTCGACCTGTTGCTGGTGGCGGGGATCGGCGCGTTAGGCTATTTCCTGCGCAAGTTCGGCGTGCCGATGGCGCCGCTGGTGCTGGGTGTGGTCTTGGGCAACATGATGGAGCAGAACCTGCGCCGCGCGTTGTCGATGACCGACGGCGATGTGGGCGTGCTGTTCGCAAGCCCGGTGTCGATTTCGATGTGGATAGGCGCTGCCGCGGTGGTGGTGGTGCCACAGTTGATGCGCCGGTTGCGTCGCGCCAGGAAGATTGCCGCTGGACCGGCTTGACGCGCTGCGATGGGGGCGGGCCGCAAGGCTTGCCGCCCGCAAGCGGCTTGGCCGGAAATTGCAAGGGGCGCTTCGCGGCGCCCCTTTTTTTATGAATATGAGTAAATACTCATATTCGTTTATTGGGAACTAGACCTGCGCCAAACGCTCCAGCGCGGCATCCAGCGTCGCGTCTTTCTTCGCGAAGCAGAAGCGAACGATGCGATGGTTGGATTCCGCGGCGTCGGGCTGGCGATAGAAGGCCGACACGGGAATCACGGTCACGCCATGATTGACGGTCAGGTCTCGGGCGAAGTCGGCTTCGTTTTGCCTGGATATCTGGCTGTAGTCGGCCAGCAGGAAGAATGTGCCGGGGCTGGGCAGCGGACGGAAGCGCGTCTTGGCCAGGCCTTGCGACAGGCGGTCGCGCTTGGCCTGATAGAACGCCGGCAAGTCCAGGTAGGGTTTGGGATCGCGCATGAATTCGGCCAACGCGAATTGCATGGGCGAGGGCACGGTGAACACCATGAATTGGTGCACCTTGCGCAGCTCGGCGCTCAACTGGCGGGGGGCGCAGCAATAGCCGATCTTCCAACCGGTGGTGTGGTAAGTCTTGCCGAACGACGAGATCACGAAGGCGTGCTCGGCCAGCAGTGGGCGGCGCGCCACGCTGGCATGCGGCTTGCCATCGAAGACGATGTGTTCATAGACCTCGTCGGACACCAGCAGCACGCCGGTGTCGCGCACGATGGCTTCCAGCGCGTCCAGGTCGCTTTCTTCAAGCACGGCGCCGGTGGGGTTGTGCGGAAAGTTCAGCATCAGCAGACGCGTCTTGGACGTGATGGCGTCGCGCACACGCTGCCAGTCGATGCGGTAGTAGGGGTCGGCTTCGGTGGGGGCGCGCAGCGGCACAGGCACTGCCGTGCCGCCTGCCAGGCGGATCGCCGGCAGATAGGAGTCGTAGCAGGGTTCGATGACGACCACTTCGTCGCCGCTGTTCACCGCGGCCAGCACCGTGGCCATCAGGGCTTCGGTGGCGCCGCTGGTGACGGTGATTTCGGTTTCCGGGTCATAGGCATGGCCGTACAGTTCGCGCGTCTTGGCGGCGATGGCTTCGCGCAGCGGCGCCACGCCAGGCATGTACGGGTACTGGTTGTGGCCCTCGGCCATCGCGCGGGTCACCAGCGCGCACAGCGCGGGATCCGGATCGAAGTCCGGAAAGCCCTGGCCCAGGTTGATGGCCTTGTGTTCGATGGCCAGGCGGCTCATCACGGTGAAGATGGTGGTGCCGACGTCGGGAAGTTTGGATCGGATCATGGTGGACGCGAAGATGAACGCTGGTAGGCAAAGAAAGTTTTCGTAAGTATCCCACTAACTCATAATTCGTTTTTCGTATTAGCTATGCACGTGGATGGGATCGTGGGTCAAAACATGTTGTTGAGGGTGCTGGGGGGCTTGTCGATTGCGCTGGCAGGCGCATTGCTGGCGGTATGGGCGCACTTGCCCTTGCCGTGGATGCTGGGCGCACTGCTGGTGACGGCAGCCACGCGGATCGCGGGGTTGGGCACGGCCTGCCCGCGGCCCGCGCGCAATGGCGGGCAGTGGGTGATCGGCACATCGCTGGGGCTGTACTTCACGCCGCAGGTGCTTGGCCATATCGGCACCAACGCCGGGCCCATCATCGTGGGAATGTTGTTCGCGCTGGCGCTTGCCTTCATGGGCACCGCGATGCTGCGCCGCTTCACGGATGCCGATTTCAAGACCGCCTGGTTCTCGTCGGCGATCGGCGGCGCCAGCGAAATGGCCAGCCTGGCGGAGCGGCACGGCGCACGTATCGACCGCGTGGCCACGGCGCACAGCGTACGCGTGTTGCTGGTGGTGGTGACGGTGCCGTTCATCTTTCAATGGTGGGGCGTGGCGGGGCTGGATCCCACGGTGCCGGGTCCCAAGACGGTGCATGGCGCGGGCTTGGCCGCGCTGGTGGCCTTGACCTGCATCGGCGGCCTGTTCTTCATGAAGCTGCGCCTGCCGAATCCTTGGGTGCTGGGGCCCATGCTGGTGGCGATGTTGCTGACCGCTTCCGGCGTGGAATTGTCGGCTTTGCCGGACTTCGTGCCGAAGATCGGGCAGCTGTTCATCGGCTGGTCGCTGGGCGACCGTTATCGGCCGGATTTCTTCCGCGCCGCGCCCCGCTTCATCGCGGTGGTGGCCACCTTCACGGTCGGCGCATTGGCGTTGGCGTTCGGGCTGGGCGCGCTGTTGTCGTACTGGTCGGCGGCGCCCGTGCCGACCTTGATCCTGGGGACGACGCCGGGCGGTATCGCCGAGATGGCGATCACGGCCAAGGTGCTGCAGTTGGGCGTACCCGTGGTCACCGCTTTCCATGTCACGCGCATGGTGTTCGTGGTGATCGTGACAGGCCCGATCTACGCGTTTCTGGCGCGCAGGCAGGCAAATTCCGCGTAGCGGGTCTTCGTCTCCAGTCAGAAAAAAGCGACATTGGGGTAAACAACAATATGAGCCGGTAATGTGGGGTGAGTATGCTGATTCCGCAGTTGATTCAAGCAGCGCGCGGACTCGTTCTGTTGCTTGGCGATGAGCGGGAACGCAGCAGCAACGCAGGTATTTCTACCGGTCGTTCAGTTCTCACGGCGTCCTTGATTCATTGCACTTCGATTCAATTACAGGACGCTAGAAAAAATGGCTCAGAAGGGCAAAGTTAAATGGTTCAACGCTGACAAGGGTTACGGTTTCATTACGCCGGACGTTGGTGGCACCGACGTTTTCGCACACTTTTCCGCCATCCAGGGCCGCGGCTATCGCAGCCTGAACGAAGGGCAGGAAGTCGAATTCGAAGTTAAGGATGGTCCGAAAGGACCTCAAGCGGCCGAAATTCGCCCGCTCTAAATCGGGAAATCCCACTTTCCCGTCCGCCAGGTCCGACCTGGCTACAACGCCCCAAGACTTTCGAGTCTGGGGCGTTGTTTCATTTGGGCGGGAAGTTTTCCGCTGTCATCGCTTCGCCTTTCGGCCCACGCAGACACGATAGTTAGTGTTCACTAACATATCCTCCGGCCGTGGATAAGTCTGTGGATAATTATTTTTGGGAATTTGAATCCCGGTGCGCAGTAATGAAGCACAGGTGTCTTGGCGTGCAAGGTTTTGCACAGATTTTCAGTTTTGCCGAGAGGCAATTCAAACTAGCCGAATTGACGGCGGTCAGCAGGAACGGGACGCCGCCGCGCTACGTGAAACAGGGCTCTTTCCCAGGGAATACGGGCCTTTCGCGCGCTTTTTCAAGCTGGGCGCCCGTCGGCCAGGCGAGCATGCCGATTATCGGATACCGGCGTCCTCAGCCTTTTTGCGGCGTGAATTAGGGGGTTGTTCACAAAGATATCCCCATCCCGGTTATGCACAGACACCCCCCTTGATTTGCCCAAATCGAGGGAGCTTTGCCTGTGGATAGAAATGGGGATAGCGATTATTCGACGGACGATTTAGGCCGCTTTTGGATTGCCGTTGGTCCCGCCGCAATCGATGTTGGCCGTTGATCGGGAGAAGGTTTTCGGGATTCGGTTTCGCTGGAATTCGCTCTCGGAAAACGGATATCAAGTTTTCCACAGGGATTCACATGAAATATTGCGCCTCAGCCAAATGGATGATGGCGCGCCGCCTTGGGCTCCAGCAAGATAGTTGTGGTGTCAAAGGTCCTGGTGTGGCATAGGCGATGTGCTGCGGTAACTACGCGGGATGGGATGGGTGCAGGCGTTGCGGGATAACGATGTTGATAAACCGCCGCATCGTGAATCGCGGCGTTTTGACTAGCTGAAGGGGCGGGAGTTCCCTTGATCTGCCTGCCGGGTTTCGGGGCGATTGATTAAGGGTTATGGACCCGATAGTTGAATCTTATCCACAAAGTTTTCCACGTCTTTTTGGCGGGTTCAGCAGCGCTTGGAGGCGGTGCTTATTTGCCTCGTTTTGACGATCACGTTATGGGGCGTCAGGCACTTTTCTCCTATGAGATGCGTTGGATATTTGTGGGTTTTCGACGATCTGCGCGATTAGCCGGGGTGATTATTTTCTCGGCATTTTCGGCCGGCCGTTGCCGCCGGTTTTCGGAGTTATCCCCAAAGTTGTTCCACGTGAATTCGGGCTTACGGCATCTCGCAGACGGCAGTTGGATGTTGATAACTTGAAAGCGCTGTTGGCCGGAGCAATTCGCGGCGTTTTTGTCTCGGCCGAGATATCCACTGCATGCTGTGAATAAACACGTTCGTGTGCAGGCCTGAATATTTCGTCTGCATCCCGTCGAATAAATGTCCGGCTTTGATCGCTTTGCTTTTCGCGCCGCGCGATGCATCTCGTCGATGCTGGACCGTCATTGCTCTCAAACGCTGACGCACGTTTCACGTGAAACGACAAAAATCAACGATATTTTCGCCAGGGGGTAGGGTAGGGGGCAGAAAATCCTTTTTTTGATGTGTTTTCTGTTCCTTCAACTTTTTTGCGTTTGGCTTGTTTCTTCGAGTGCGTTCGTCGGCGTTTGATCATTCATGTAGTGAGAAATTCAGATTTCTGGCGATCAGACGCGATATCCGTGTCCCCAAATTTGGCGTGTTTCACGTGGAACATGCTCAACGCGGAGCCTGGGCCGGTTTCACGAACGACATACAAGGCGTGTTTCACGTGGAACAGGGATGCGGGTCGCGGAAATTTTGCGAAGGTGACCGATGGTTGAGGTGTATGCCGGCCGGGATGTTCCACGTGGAACAAGCCCCAAAATCCCCAAATGCGTATACGCCTGCCGGGTGGCAATTCGTCTAATGTTCCACGTGGAACATCATGTCAGTGTGGGCAACGCTGCCTTGATGGAGTTTGACCTTGCGCGTTGCTAACCTTTAATTGGATGTTTCACGTGAAACATGAGGCTCGCGCGTCCTGCGGGCGATAGCAGGCCGATGCGATATCTGTAGTTTTACTCTTAGGAATGCCGTGTGTCTGATTAGCGGCTACTGATGTTCCACATGGAATGCTGCTGCTCATAGCACTAAAGAGCGCGATGCGAGACGCCGTTGGCTGATTCGCTGACTGTTTCACGTGGAACATATTGCCTGCGGCAGTGAGGATCGGGTTTGATTCTCCTGGTGCCGGTCGCTATAGGAATGTTCCACGTGAAACATGTCGCTGGCTGGTCCCTGGCCTGGTTCGGGTGGTCTGGATCCCGCGTTGCCTGAGCCATCGATTCGGGTCCCTGTTCGATGAAAGAGTGGCTATGTTTCACGTGGAACATGTCTTGGACGCAGCGAAATCTCGTTGCCTACGCGTTCGTAAGTCCTACAGGCAGGTCGGAAATTTCACTCCTGACTCCACACCAATAGTCGGCAAATGCCAACATCGGCCTCATGTGCCGCTAGGACGAAGGATCTGGATCCCTGCACCGCTGGTCCGGCGGCGGCGCAACTACCCGGAGCGGGGAAGGTTTCACGTGGAACATGTGCTTGCCCGAAACCTGCCGAGCGCAGCAGAGCGCCGCCGCCGACTCTGCCAGCCAGCCTGTTCCACGTGAAACATCGCAGCAAAACACCGGCAGATGCCGACATATTCAACCCGTACCGTAGACCTTCGTTGTCAAATCCCGACGCGAAGCGGGCAGGGTAGGGAGGCCATCCGCACTCGGATCCATGTTTCACGTGAAACATGCCACCCCTGCCTCTATAATGAGCACCGAACGCTTTCTTATCTCCCCTCCCCATCATGGACTATCCCCGCGAATTCGATGTCATCGTCGTCGGTGGCGGCCACGCCGGCACTGAAGCGGCGCTGGCGGCAGCACGCGCTGGCGCCCAGACGCTACTGCTGACGCACAACATCGAGACCCTTGGCCAAATGTCTTGCAATCCCTCCATCGGCGGGATCGGCAAGGGCCACCTTGTCAAAGAGGTCGACGCCCTGGGTGGCGCGATGGCCTTGGCAACGGACGAAGCGGGGATCCAGTTCCGCATCCTGAACGGGTCGAAGGGCCCGGCGGTTCGCGCTACCCGCGCTCAAGCCGACCGGGTGCTATACCGTCAGGCCATTCGGGGTCGCCTGGAGAACCAGCCAAACTTGTGGCTGTTCCAGCAGGCGGTCGAAGATCTGATGGTGGAAGGCGATCGCGTCGTGGGCGCCGTGACGCAGGTTGGCCTGAAGTTCCGTGCGCGGACGGTCGTGCTGACCGCTGGCACGTTTCTGAACGGCTTGATCCACGTGGGGCTGCAGAACTACTCGGGTGGCCGCGCTGGCGATCCGCCGGCAATCTCGCTTGGGCAGCGCCTGAAGGAGCTCAAGCTTCCGCAGGGCCGCCTGAAGACGGGTACCCCGCCGCGCATCGACGGACGTTCGATCAACTACAGCATCCTGGAAGAGCAACCGGGCGACCTGGATCCTATCCCCGTGTTCTCGTACATGGGCAATGTGGCCATGCACCCGCGCCAGCTGCCGTGCTGGATCACGCACACCAACGCCCGCACGCACGACATCATCCGCGGCGGCCTGGACCGCTCGCCGATGTACAGCGGCGTCATTGAGGGCGTGGGTCCGCGCTACTGCCCGTCCATCGAAGACAAGATCCATCGCTTTGCCGACAAGGAATCCCATCAGGTATTTCTTGAACCGGAAGGCCTGGATACGCACGAGGTTTATCCCAACGGCGTGTCGACCAGCTTGCCCTTCGACGTGCAGCTGGACCTGATCCATTCCCTGCGGGGTTTGGAGAACGCGCACATCATGCGCCCGGGATATGCGATCGAATACGACTACTTCGATCCACGTGGATTGAAGAGCACGCTCGAGACCAAGGCGATCGCCGGCCTGTTCTTCGCCGGCCAGATCAATGGCACGACGGGATACGAAGAGGCCGCTGCTCAAGGGCTGCTGGCCGGCGTCAACGCTGCGCTGCAGTCGCTGGGGCGTGACCCCTGGACGCCGCGTCGCGACGAAGCCTATCTGGGTGTGCTGGTCGACGACCTGGTCACCCGCGGCGTGACCGAGCCCTATCGCATGTTCACCTCGCGCGCCGAATATCGCCTGAGCCTGCGCGAAGACAACGCCGACTTGCGCCTGACCGAAATCGGCCGCCAGCTGGGCATCGTCGACGACGCCCGCTGGGACGCATTCAATCGCAAGCGCGACGCGGTGGCCGCGGAAGTCGAACGGCTGAAGTCCTCGTGGGTCAATCCGCGGATCCTGCCCGCCGAGATTGCCGAACCGCTGCTAGGCAAGGCGATTGAACGTGAGTACTCACTATCCGACCTGCTGAAACGCCCGAATGTTTCCTATGAAGCATTGATGGCTACGCGCAATGCGGACGGCTCGCTGCTGGCCGGCCCGGGCGTGGTGGAAGATGAGGTCTTGGCCGAGCAGGTCGAGATCCAGGTGAAGTACGCCGGCTATATCGCGCGCCAGCAAGACGAAGTCCAAAAGCAGATTTCGCACGAGCAGCAGCCTATCCCCGCGGACGTGGACTATGACGCCGTGACCAGCCTTTCGTTCGAAGTGCGCCAGAAGTTGAAGACGCATCGCCCGGAAACCGTCGGCCAGGCCGCACGCATCTCCGGCGTGACCCCCGCGGCAATCTCGTTGCTGCTGATTCACCTGAAGCGCCTGCACTACGGCTCGCGCAAGCAAGCCGCATGACCGCCCGTATCGATCAGGCCGGCGCTGACATGGCCGGCCGCCTGTCTCGCGCATGCGAACAGCTGGGGCTGCCTGCCGATGCCGCCGCGCACGACAAGCTGCTTGCGTACCTGTCCCAGATGCAGCGCTGGAACCGGACCTACAACCTCACCGCCATCCGCGATCCCCAGCAGATGCTGATCCAGCATCTGTTCGACAGCCTGGCCGCCGTGGGGCCGTTCAGCGAGGCGCTGGGCGCCGCTGGCGCCCCCGCCAAGGTCTACGACGTGGGATCGGGTGGCGGCCTGCCTGGCGTCGTCCTCGCGATCATGCGGCCCATGTGGTCCGTGACGTGCATCGACGCCGTTGAAAAGAAAACCGCATTCGTGCGCCAGATGAGCGGCGCGCTGGCTTTGCCCAACCTGCAGGCGCGCCATGCGCGCATCGAAACGCTGGAGCCGGCCGAGTGCGACATCGTCACCTCCCGCGCCTTCGCATCGCTGGACGATTTTGCGCAGCTCGCGGGTCGCCATGTGCGCATCGATGGTACCCTCGTCGCCATGAAGGGCAAGGTCCCCGATGAAGAGATTCAGGCGCTGCATGCGCGCGGGGAATGGCAAGTCGACCATATTCAGCCGCTCCGGGTACCGGAGCTGCAAGCAGAACGCTGCCTGATCTGGATGCGCCGCGGCGAAGAGCGCGGTGAAGGACGCAGTCAAGGAACCCTATGAAGAACTTACCCCCCAGCACAACCGCCCGCGTCTTCTGCATCGCCAACCAAAAGGGTGGTGTGGGCAAGACGACGACCGCCATCAATCTGGCGGCGGGCCTTGCCACGCACAATCAGCGCGTGCTGCTGGTGGACCTGGACCCGCAAGGCAATGCCACGATGGGCAGCGGCATCGACAAGAATGCGCTGGAATCGAATCTGTACCAGGTGCTGATCGGCGAGGCTACTATCGAGCAGGCCCGCGTGAAGTCGGAATCCGGTGGCTATGACGTCCTGCCCGCCAACCGCGAACTGTCCGGCGCCGAGATCGACCTGGTGCAGATGGACGAGCGCGAGCGCCAATTGAAGGCCGCGCTCGACACGGTCGCCGGCCAATACGATTTCGTGCTGATCGACTGCCCGCCGACGCTGTCCTTGCTGACGCTCAACGGACTGGCTGCCGCCCATGGCGTGATCATCCCGATGCAGTGCGAGTACTTCGCGCTGGAGGGTTTGTCCGATCTCGTCAACACCATCAAGCGCGTCCACCGCAACATCAATGACGACTTGCGCGTCATCGGTTTGTTGCGTGTGATGTTCGACCCGCGCATGACGCTGCAACAGCAAGTGTCCGCTCAGCTCGAGGCCCACTTTGGCGACAAGGTCTTCAAGACCGTCGTGCCGCGCAACGTGCGCCTTGCCGAAGCACCCAGTTACGGCATGCCGGGCGTCGTGTATGACCGTGCGTCACGCGGCGCGCAGGCCTATATCTCGTTTGGCGCCGAAATGATCGAGCGTGTCAGGAAAGACCTGAAGTAAGCCTTGCCATGTCTGTCGCAGCGCTCTTTTCTCCCACCGCAACGCATGTCTCCCGCACGCCGCCTGCCGACGTGCGCGACAGTCTGCGCGCGCGGCTGGAAGAGGCCGCGCTGAACGCGACGGCGGTCGGCGCGCAGGTGCTCTATGATGGTTGGCTGGTGCGCTTTGCGCACTCGGAAGCCAAGCGTGTGCGCAGCATCAATGTGCTGGGGTTATCCACACGTCCGCTGGACGAGCGGCTGGCGTATTGTTCTTCGTTGTATGCGCGCCATGGCTTGCCCATGGTGCTGCGCATTACCTCCATCGGCCCCGATTTTTCGCTGGACGCCGAGCTGGAGGCCCGCGGCTATACCTTTACCGGTGAGACCCGAGTCATGAGCATGTCGCTCGCCCCCAGGCCCAGCGTCCGGGGCGGCCTGCATTTCAGGAAAGTCGACACCGGCCGCTTCGCGCAGGCGGTCGGGGCCATGCGTGGCTCGGCGCCTGAGCATATCGGTGAACATCAAGCGCGTCTGCAAGGGCTGGCTGTGGATAAGCTGCCGGTGCTGGCATGGGACGCGGCAGGTCAGTGCGTTGCCGCGGGCTTGGCCGTCCGCGACGATGACCTCGTGGGCCTGTTCGACATCGTCACCGACCCGGGGCAACGGCGTAAAGGCTACGCCGATGCCCTGGTGGACTACCTATTGACCGAAGGCGCCGCCGGCGGCGCCACGACGGCGTACCTGCAAGTCGAGCCGGAGAATACAGCCGCGCGGGCCTTGTATGGCCGCTACGGTTTCAAAGACTGTTACGCGTATTGGTACCGTCTGCCCGCCGAGCAGACGGACGCCTGAGCCTGGCTCGGGATACAAAAACAGAAGGAAAGAGGATTTAACTATGGCCACCAAGAAACCCAAGGGATTGGGTCGCGGACTGGACGCCTTGCTGGGCGCAGACGCGCCGGCGATCGACAACATCGGCAAGGCCGTCGCGGCCAAGCCCGAGGGTCCGCCATCCACCTTGCCCATCTCGAAGATGCGCGCCGGCAAATATCAGCCGCGCACGCGCATGGACGAGGGCGCCTTGGGTGAGCTGGCCGAGTCGATCCGCACGCAAGGCATCATGCAACCCATTCTTGTGCGCGCGCTGGGCGAAACCGCGCCCGGCAATTACGAGATCATCGCGGGCGAACGACGCTTTCGCGCCGCCCAGCTGGCCGGCTTGAAGGAAGTGCCGGTGCTTGTGCGCGACGTGGCCGACGAAAATGCGGCCGTCATGGCGCTGATCGAGAACATCCAGCGTGAAGACCTGAACCCGCTGGAAGAGGCGCACGGCGTGCGCCGCCTGCTGGACGAATTCGGCCTGACGCACGAGCAGGCCGCGCAAGCGATCGGCCGCTCGCGTTCCGCCACCAGCAACCTGCTGCGCCTGCTGAACCTGGCGGCGCCCGTGCAGACGATGCTGCTGGCCGGCGACGTCGACATGGGCCATGCCCGCGCACTGCTGGCGGTCGATGCCGCCACGCAGATCCAGTTGGCCAACCAGATCATCGCGCGCCGCCTGTCCGTGCGCGAAGCCGAAAAGCTTGTCGCGAAGACCGCCAAGGAAAGCGAATCAGCGGCATCGCCCCGCAAAAAGGCCAACGGCGTCTCGCGCGACCTGACGCGCCTGGAAGAGGCCCTGTCCGATCACCTGGGCACCCGCGTCGCCCTGAAGGTGGGCGCCAAGGAAAAGGGCCAGATCGTCATCGACTTCCATGGGTGGGAACACCTGAATTCGCTGCTGGAACGCCAAGGCCTGTCCGGAGTCGTGGATGCCTGAGCACGCGCTGCCGGTTGTCGCGGTGCTGGCCACTGGCGGCACCATCGCGGGCGCGCAGGCGGACGCGACCTCGGCCGGCTACAAGGCCGGTTCGTTCTCCGTCAACGACTTGTTGGCGGCGGTGCCGCAGCTGGCCGGCATCGCCGAGATCCGCGCCGAGCAGGTGGCCAACGTCGGCAGCCAGAACATGACGCACGAGGTCTGGCGCGCGCTGGCCGAGCGCGTGGACACGTTGTGCGAGGATGCCTCGGTGGCCGGCATCGTCATCACCCACGGCACGGACACGCTTGAAGAAACCGCGTACTTCCTGAGCCTGGTGATTCAGCACGACAAACCCGTCGTGCTGGTGGGCGCGATGCGTCCGGCTACGGCGCTGGGCGCCGAAGGCCCGGCCAACCTGTACAACGCGGTGGCGCTGGCGCGCCATCCCGACGCGCGCGGCCGCGGGCCGCTCGTCGTCATGAACGAAGACGTGCATTACGCACGCGAGATCCAGAAGATCGCCAGCGCGGGCCTGTGCGCCTTCGCGTCGCCCAATCGCGGCCGCGCCGGCGTCATGCATGGCGGCGCGCCGTGCTTCTATTCGCGCAACACCACCACGCACACCACACAAAGCGAGTTTTCACTCGCATTATTGGAAAAGGCCGGCTGGCCGCGCGTGGACATCGTCTACGCCTATGCCAACCTGCAGGCAGACCTGATCGATTTCCTGGCCGACGTGGCTGACGGCATCGTGCTGGCCGGCGTGGGCGACGGCAATGCCACGGACCTGGGCATCGACGCCCTGAGCCGGGCGGTCGCCGACGGCACGGCCGTCGTGCGCGCCAGCCGCACGGGCAGCGGCTTCGTGGCCCGCGACGTGGAACTGGACGACGCCAGCCTGGGCTTTGTCGCCGCGGGCGACCTGAATCCGCAAAAGGCGCGCATCCTGCTGATGCTGGGCCTGTCCGTCACGCGCGACCCGGCCGCCCTGCAGGCGATCTTCGAGCGTTATTGATCGCGCGGCGGCGCGCTGGCTGCGTCGCCTTGCTGCGCCAGGCCGAGGTTTGCCCGCAGCATGTCGTAGACCTGCCGCGTCAGCGGATTGATCAGATCACGCCTTATCCACAGGAAGTAGGTCACGTCCGGCAAGGGCGGCAGCCCTTCCTTTTCCCCCAGCACCCGCATTTCCGGCCCCAGCAGTTCCACGCTGCGGGCCGTCACGCCCAGCCCGGCGCGCAGCGCGGCTTTGATCCCCACCAGATTCGGCGCCACATAGTTGGTGTGCCAACGCACGCGCGCCTGCTCCAACGCGTTCAGGGCCAGCCGGCGGAAGATGCTGGGCTCGTCGGCCAGTACCAGCGGCACCGGCGCGTGTACGTCATGCACATAGTCGGCCGAGGCCAGCCAGACGGTGGGGGAGGTGCGAAGCGCCACGCCTTCAAAGTCCTGGTCGAAGCGGGTGGAGATCGTCAGGTCGATTTCACCGGCGTGCAACGCATCCATCAGGAAGGGGCTGCGGTCCACCCGGATCTCCAGTTTCACGCGCGGCGCTGAGCGCGCGATGTGCGTCAGCAGCGTGGGCAGGATGGTGTCCGCCACGTCCAGCGGCGCGCCGAGTCGCAGGTCCCCCTCCAGCGGCCCGTCCTGCAGGGCGCGCAGCGCCTCGTCGTTGATGGCCAGCATGTGGCGCGCGTACTCCACCAGGCGGCGCCCGTGCGAAGACAGCACCTTGTTGCGCCCCTGCTTTTCGAAGAGCGGCAGGCCGATGGTGGATTCCAGCCGCTGCATCTGCTGGGTGATGGCCGACTGCGTCTTGTGCAGCCGGTTGGCGGCTTCCGAAAAGGTGTCGTGCTGGGCGATGGCCGTCAGCGTGCGAAGCAGGTCCAGATCCAGGTTGCGCATGTCGGGCTCAAAAGTATTAGCGTTGCTAATGGAATGTTAAGGCAATTTAAATTGTTGGCACAGGATGCGGGCGATACAGTAAGTGCAATAACTCATGAAACAAGAGGAAAAGACAAAGTGAGCACTGCGCATCCCCATCAAGCCGGCATCGATGCCGCCATCGGAAATATTAAAAAAACTGTAGGAAATAAGGGGCTGAACCGCGACAGCCTGGACGAGGTGCTGCAAGAGCTGGTGGGGTTGGCCAGCCATACCGATTGGTGGGCGGGCGACCGGTACGCCGCCCCGGAAGACGGCGAACGCCAGGCGCGCTACCTGATCGCCGAAGACGACGACAAGAGCTACGCGCTCTATCTGAACGTCATGCGTCCCGGCAACAAGATCGTGCCGCATAACCACACGACCTGGGCCTGTATCGCTGCCGTGGAAGGCGTGGAATACAACTACGTCTATGACCGTACCGACGACGGCTCGGTGCCGGGCGTGGGCCGCCTGGCGAAGACGGGCACGGTCGTGGTCGGCCCGGGCGCCGGCATCGCCCTGATGCCCGACGACATCCATGCCGTCGAGATCCAGGGCGACAGCGTCATCCGCCACCTGCACATGTACGGCCGCGCGCTGGAGACGCTGAATGAACGCCTGGGCTTCGACCTGGAAGCCGGCACGTGCAAGATCATGCCGATCGGCGTGAAGACCCGCCGCTGACCATGAACAAGCCCTACCGGTCCGCAACGCGTTTGCTGCGCGCAGGGCGTCCCCATCAAGGATGGGTGAACACCCCCGTCACGCGCGCCAGCACCTATGTCTTCGACAGTGTCGCGGCCTGGCGCGACACGCGGGAACGCCGCGAACAGGAACGCCTGCCGTCTTACGGCGCGCGCGGCACCGACAGCACGCATGCACTCGAAGACGCGCTGGTCGAGCTTGAACAGGGCTATCGCGCGGCGCTCTATCCCACCGGGCAGGCCGCCATCGCGACGGTTCTGCTGGCATATCTGCGGGCGGGCGATCACGTGCTGGTGACCGACGCGGTGTATGAACCGGTGCGCCGCTTTTGCGCCGAGCACCTGACGCGGCTGGGCATCGAATACACCTTCTATCGGCCCGACGGCGCTGGCATCGAAGCGCTGATCCGGCCGAACACCCGCATGATCTATGCGGAGTCGCCCGGGTCGCTGACGTACGACATGCCGGACCTCTCCGAGTTATCCACAGCTGCGAAAAAACACGATTGCTGGCTGGCTGTGGATAACACGTGGGCGTCGGGTTTGATATACAAACCGCTGACCTTGGGCGCCGATATCTCCCTGCTGGCGGCGACCAAATACCTGGGCGGCCATGCCGATGTGATGATGGGCGCGGCCGTCGTCAACCGCCGTGCCTGGCGGGCACTGGAACGCGCTTCCATCGATTTTGGCCAGACGGTGGGGGCCGACGACGCGTTCCTGGTGCTGCGCGGCATGCGCTCGTTGCCGCTGCGCATGGCGCAGCACGCTCGCAACGCCTTGCGGGTCGCGCAATGGCTGCAGGGGCGCGCCGAAGTCGCGCGCGTGCTGTGCCCGGCATTGCCCGGCGATCCGTCGCATGCGCTCTGGCAGCGCGATTGCACGGGCGCCAATGGCCTGTTGACGGTCGAGCTGGCTGAAGCGTTCGACTCGGCGCATGCCGAGCGGCTGATCGACAGCCTGCGCCTGTTCGGCATCGGCGCGTCGTGGGGCGGCTTTGAAAGCCTGGTGATCCCGGTGCAGCTGAGCTCGCGGGCGCTGCCGGACCCGACGCCACGCGGCGCCATGCTGCGGCTGCATATCGGCCTGGAAGACCCCGAAGACCTGATCGGCGACCTTGAACAAGGCTTGTCCGCGCTTACCCAAACCTCCCGTTCCCTCCGGATTTCATGATGCATCCCCATTCCGCCCCTTCCGCCGCAGACGTCGACTCGCATACGCTCAAGCAATGGCTGCACGACGGCCGCGAGATCGCCTTGCTGGATGTGCGCGAACACGGCCAATACGGCGAGGCGCACCTGTTCTACGCCGCGCCCGTGCCCTACAGCCGGCTTGAGATCGACATCGTGCGCCTGGCCCCACGCCGCGACGTGCGCGTGGCGGTGTATGACAACGGCGGCGGCGACACCACCGCCGAACGCGCTGCCCGCGCCTTGGCAGCGCTGGGTTATCGCCAGGTGCATCGCCTGGCCGGCGGCATCGCGCAATGGCAGCAGGACGGCTATGCCGCGTTTGCCGGCGTGAACGTGCCCAGCAAGACGTTCGGCGAACTGGCCGAAGAAGTCTTCCACACACCACGCATCGGCGCCCGCGAACTGGCTGAACGCCAGCGGCGCGGCGACGATCTGATCGTGCTGGACGGACGGCCGTACGCCGAATACCAGAAGATGAGCATCCCTGGCGGCATCTGCTGCCCGAACGGCGAACTGGCGCTGCGCGCCCACACGCTGGCCAAGGACCCCAACACCACGATCGTCATCAACTGCGCGGGCCGCACGCGCAGCATCATCGGTGCGCAGACCCTCATCAACCTGGGCGTGCCCAACCCCGTCTATGCGCTGGAAAACGGCACGCAAGGCTGGTATCTGGAAGACCTGCAGCTGGAGCACGGTGCGCGCCGCCGCTATGACGACGGTATTGCGGCCGACGAGTTGCCGGCGCTTGCTGCCCGTTCGGCGCAATTGGCCGAGCGCCACGGCGTGCCGATGGTCGACGCCGGCACAGTGCAGGCATGGCTGCGTGACGCTTCGCGCAGCACCTTCCTGTGCGATGTGCGTAGCGCCGAGGAATTCGCCTCGGGTTCCTTGCCAGGCGCGCAGCACACGCCGGGCGGTCAACTGGTGCAGGCCACCGACCAGTACCTGGCCGTGCGCGGCGCCCGCATCGTCGTATTCGACGCCGAAGGCGTGCGCGCGCCGGTGGTGGCCAGCTGGCTTCGGCAAATGGGTTGGGACGCGTGCGTGCTGCAAGAGGGCATGCGCGCCGCCTTGACGAACGATGTGACGGCTGTGCATGCACCCGCCCTCCCGGCGCTGTCCGATGCCGGGCTGGCCGCCGCATTGGCGCAAGGCGCGCAGGCCGTCGACCTGCGACCGGGCATGCGCTATCGCGCCAGTCACATCACGGGCGCTGCCTGGTCAATCCGCCCGCGCCTGGACCGCCTGGATCTGGATCCTGCCCGCCCCGTCATCCTGCTGGCCGAAGAGGCCGCCGTGGCCGCGTGGGCCGCCGAAGACCTGCGCGACAGGGGCGTGACGGACATCCAGGTCAACACGGGCACCCCCGCCAGTTGGTCGGCAGCGGGCATCCCGCTGGTCTCCACGCCCGACGTGCCAGCCGACAGCGAGTGCATCGATTACCTCTTTTTCGTGCATGACCGCCACGACGGCAACAAGGCGGCCGCCCGGCAGTATCTGTCCTGGGAGACCAACCTGGTCAAGCAGATCGACGAACGTGAACTGGCGGGCTACCGCTTTCCGGCCGGCTGACGCCGTGCATTGACGCCGCCCGACGAGGGCGCAAGCGCCAACGTGGCCCGCAGAGGCTGCGTGGCGCGACAACAGACGCATCAACCCGATCAATACGCCCCGGCGGCATTTGCCGACGGGGTGCGGACGGTTCATGGCGAACCGGAATGCAAAGGACGGCCGAGTAATCCGGCCGCCGATACAAGGGGAAATCCAGATGAAGCACCATGCATTGCACGCTTGCGGGACAGCCGCCCTGGCCATGGCCGGCCTGATGTGGAGCGCGAGCGCCAGCGCCCAGACGCTGAAGGCGCCGGCCGACTATCCCAAACAGGCCATCACCGTGGTCTCGCCGTTTCCGCCCGGCGGCGGCAATGATGGCGTGGCGCGGCTGATCGCGCAGGAACTGGGCGCCATCGTCGGCCAGAGCGTCGTGGTGGAAAACCGCTCGGGGGCGGGCGGCAACGTCGGCACCGCGCAGGTGTCGCGGGCCAAGCCGGATGGCTACACCCTCGTGATGTCGCAGACCAGCGTCATGGCCGTCAACCCGCGCCTGTACAAGAATGTGGGCTTCGATCCGGTCAAGGACTTCACGCCGATCTCGCAGATCACGTCTGCGCCGCTCGTGCTGGTGGCGCGTACCGAAAGCCCGTACAAGACGCTGGCCGACTACCTGGATGCCGCGCGCAAGCAGCCCGGCATCGTCACGTACGCGACGCCCGGCAACGGCACCATGAGCCATCTGATGGGCGCGCTGGTGTCGAAAAAGGCGGGCGTGAACCTGGTGCACGTGCCGTACCGCGGCGCCGCGCCCGCGATCACCGATCTGATGGGCGGCACGGTGGATATGTTGATCACCTCGCCCGCGTCGGCCGAACCGATGGTGACGGCAGGCAAGCTGCGCATCCTGGCCTTGAGCCATGAAAACAGCATCGGCGTCTTCAAGGGCGCGCCTACCCTCAAGCAAAGCGGCCTGGACGGCATCACCGCCGACGATTGGTATGGCTTGTTCGCGCCCGCCGGCACACCGCCCGAGCGCGTCGCCTACCTGGCGCAGGCCGTGGCCCAGGCCATGAAGTCGCCCAACGTGATCGCCAAGATCAACAGCGGCGGCAGCTGGCCGGTGGGCAGCCAGCCCGACGCGTTCAAGACGCGTTTGCAGCAAGACACGGTGTACTGGGCGGACATGGTGAAGACCGCAGGCGTGTCGCTCGACTGAGGCGCCACAGCCGGCGCGGCGGCGCCGGCCTACACCGCCAGCACGTTGCCCACGGCCGCCTTCAAGGCGGCAAAGGCAGGGGATTTCTGCGCGCTGGTGTTGGTCACCAGATGGCCGATGCGGTCCGCGCCGCAAAACGACACGCGGCTGCACAGGCCGATCTTGCTGAAGTCGGCCAACAGCACCAGTTGCTTGGCATTGGCCGTCATCGCGCGTGCGACTTCCGCCTCGCGCAGGTCGTAGTTGGTGGCGCCGCACTCCGCATCCACGCCAACCGGCGACAGCAACGCCAGGTCGGCGCGGTAGCGGTGGATCTCCGCGATGGTGATGTCGCCAGCGGTGGCGCAGACCGGGCCGCCGACCGCGCCGCCCAGCATGATCAGCTGGTTGGCGCCGTTGCCCGCCGCGCCCACTTTCAGCGCGACGTCGAACGAGTTCGTGATGATGGTCAGGCCGGACAGCTTGGCCAGTTCGTCGGCCAGCACGCTGGTGGTGCTGCCCGCGTCCAGGAACAGGGTCTGTCCGCTCGCCACGAGACCGGCCGCCGCGCGCGCGATCGCGCGCTTGTATTTGACGCGCGTGTGCACGCGCTCGGCGATCGGCGGTTCGCTGTGCACCGGCACGGCGCCGCCATGCACGCGACGTAATTCGCCCATGGCCTCCAGTTCAAGCAGATCGCGCCTGACGGTCTCGCGCGACACGCCGAGTTCGCCGACGATGCGGTCGGTCGATACCTGCTGCAATGACGACAGCAGGGCGCGGATTCTCTGATACCGCTCTTCTTGCCACATATCCGATGCTTCCTAATCTATCTCCGCCGCCGCGCCGCCCCGGCGATCAACGCGCGCATGGCCAGCAGAGAACCTCCAACGACCAGCATGATAAGCGTGGAATACGCCGCCGCCTGCGAAACGAACCCGGCCTCGTCCAGGCGCAGCACCGATACCGGCGCCACGCTGACGGTGGGCGTCACCAGGAAGATGACGGCCGACAGCGTCACCATCGATCGCATGAACAGGAAGAAGAACACGCCCAGCACGGTGGGTGCGATCAACGGCAGCACCGCGTCGCGCAGCACTTGCGCCGTGCCCCCGCCCAGGCAGCTGACGGCTTCCTCCAGGGCCTGCGGCACGGCGCGCATCCCCGTCATCATCGTCAGGAAACCCTGCGTGTGATAGTGGTAGAAATTGCACAGGGCGATCAGCGCCGCGCTGCCGTACAGCGCGTACAGGGGCGTGCCGGGCGCATTGAACGCGAAGATGTAGGACAGCCCCAGCACCAGGCCCGGCACGCCGACGGGCAGCACGGAGAGCAGATACACGAGTTTTGCCCAACCCCGTCCGATGCGGCAGACGCCGAAGCACAGGAAGAACAGCAGCAGCACGCCGCCGCCGGCCGCGGCCAGCGACAGGTACAGCGATGTCCATAGCGGCGTGTAGCCGCCGCTGACGGTGATGTCGTAGTGCTTGAGCGTCCACTCCATGCGGTACGGCCACAGCCGCATGAAGCTGGCGAACACCACGGTCGCCACCGTCAGGATGATCGTGCCGCAGGCCAGCAGCACGCCGACACCGAACGCCGCATCGCGCGCCCGCGCAGGCTGGGGCGCCACCCGCAGGCCGCTGGGCGATGCCGATCCGAACTGGCGCTGCGAGGCCACCCGTTCGATCTGCACTGAAATCAACGAGGGCAAGAGCAGCAGGATGCCCACCACCGAGCCCATGCCGAAATTCATCTGGCCCGACACCTGGCTGTAGATCTCCGTGGCCAGCACGCGGTAATTGCCGCCGATCACGGCCGCGTTGCCGAAGTCGGTGATGGTGATGACGAACACCACGAAGGCGGCGCTCAGCAGGCCGAACTTGCAGTTGGGCAAGGTGATGTCGAAGAACTGGCGCGCGCTGGAGGCGCCCATGACTTCGGCCGCGTCGTAGTAGCGGGCGTCCGTGTTGCGCAGCGCGGCCTGCAGGATCAGAACGGCCTGGGGCAGGGCGTAGAACACGTTCGAGATCAACAGGCCCCAGAAACCGTAGATGTCGACCTCCCAGCCCGTCCACCGGTGTACCAGCCCGTTGCGCCCCAGGATGAAGATCAGCCCCAGGCCTTGCACCAGCGACGGCGCCAGCAAGGGCAGCACCAGCGCCAGCCGCACGATCGCCTTGCCGCGCATGCAACTGCGGTCCAGGCCATAGGCGATGGCGAATCCCAGCGAGATGCTGACGGCGGTGGTGGCGGCGCTCATGACGAGGCTGTTGGCGGTAGCCGTCAGGATGCCGCGGGTGGCGAACACCTCGGCATAGTTGCCCAGCCCGATCGAGCCGTCCTTTTCCACCAGGCTGCGCCACGCCACGGTGGCCAATGGATACAGGAAGAACAGCGCCAGGCCCGCGAGCGGAATCGCCACGCAGGTCCACAGCAGCAACCGGTCGCCCGACCAGGGGGCGCGCCCGGCGGGCGCCGCCGCGGCCGCGCCGGCGTGCAGCGTGCTCATCGGCGAGCCCCGCCCGCGCCGCTCATGCGCTGACCCAGGCGCATTGGCCCGGTTCCATATCCAGCCGCACTGACGCGCCGCGTGACAGGCCCGCCGCGCCATGCTGTTCCACCAGCAGCTCGCGTCCCAGCCACGCGACACGCAACCGGGTCAGATTGCCCATGAAGGTCATGTCCTGCACGCGGCCGGCACCTTGTGCGTCAGCAGCGATGCGCAGGTTCTCCGGGCGCAGGCAGGCCTCATAGCGGTCGCTGGCGCCTTCGGGGCGCGTCGCCAGCAGGTGGGGCATGGCCTCGCGCACCCAATCGGTGGGCAGCAGATTGCTCAAGCCTACGAAGTTGGCGACAAAGCGGGTTCGGGGGCGCAGGTACAGGTCGGATGGCGACCCCACCTGTTCGATGCGCCCGTCGTTCATGCAAACGATCTTGTCGGCCAGCGTCAGCGCTTCCTCCTGGTCGTGCGTGACCATGATCGTGGGGATCTTCAACCGGCGCTGCACGTCATGGATTTCAGCGCGCATGTCGGTGCGCACGCGCGCATCCAACGCCGACAACGGTTCGTCCAGCAGGATCAGCGCCGGGTCCACGGCCAGCGCGCGCGCCAGCGCCACGCGCTGCTGCTGCCCGCCGGACAGCTGGTGCGGATAGCGCGGCGCATAGTCGGGCAGCTTGATCAGCGTCAGCAGTTCAGTCACGCGCGCAGCGATGCGGTCGCGCGGCTCGCCCCGGATGCGCAGGCCATAGCCCACGTTCTCGGCCACCGTCATGTTGGGAAACAGCGAATACGACTGGAAGACGATGCCGAACCCGCGCTTGCGCGCCGGCAATCCGCCGAGGTCGCGCCCGCCCAGCGTGATGGTGCCGCGGTCGAACGGCAGCAGGCCCGCCACGATGCGCAACAAGGTCGTCTTGCCGCAACCGCTGGGGCCCAGCAGGCAGACGAATTCGTGTTCGCCGACCGACAGGTCGATGTCCTGCAGCGCCACCGACGCGTCGAAGGTTTTCCGTATCCCGCGCAGTTCCAGATACATGGCGTCTCCCGGCCTCAACGCTTGATGGTGTCTTGCCAGGTCTTGATCGTGGCGTCGCGCTCCGCCGCGGACTTCTGGAAGTCCACCGGGTACAGCACGGCGGTCAGGTCCTTGGGCAGGCCCGCGGCCTCGGCCGCCTTGTTGGGGGCGGCGCCGGGAATGGTGACCAGTTCCTTGTATTTGCTGTAGAGGCCCCCCGCCTGCGCCGACAGCGTCCAGTCCAGGAAACGCTTGGCATCCGCGGGGTTCTTGGCCGTCTTCATCAGGCCGGACGCCTCCAGCTCGTAGCCCACCCATTGCTTGGGGATCACCATCTTGACGGGATAGCCTTCTTCGATCGACTGCATGGCGGGGAAGGCGAACGAAACGCCAATCGCGTATTCGCCGGCGCGCGCCATCTTGCAGGGGCGGGACCCCGACGGCGTGTACTGCGCCACGTTCTTGTCCAGGTCCTTCAGCAGCGCCCACCCCTTTTCCTGGCCCAGTCCCTGCAGCAGCGCGACGATCTGCAGGTAGCCCGTGCCCGAGGCGGCGGGGCTGGGGATGACGATCTCGCCCTTGTAGGCGGGATTGGCCAGGTCCTCCCATGACGTGGGCATGGGCAGGTTCTTGGATTTCAGCCGGTCGGTGTTCACACAGAATGCGGCGACGTAGCCGGTGGCGGCGAACCACTTGTTGTCCGCGCCCCTGTATTGGGCGGGCAGGGCGTCGATGCCCTTGGCCGCATAGGGTTCCAGCAGGTTCTGCAGGCGCGGGTCCAGCATGTTGCTGACGGCAAAGCCCCAGATCACATCCTGCTGCGGGTTCGCGGCCTCGGCGATCAGCCGGGCGCCCAGGTCGCCGGTGGACAGGCGCAGCACGTTGACCTTCACGTCCGGCATGGCCGCGGTGGCCGCCTTCAGGTAGGCCGCGATCTCGTCTTCTTCCAGCGCGGTGTAGACCGTGATGGGCCCGGCCTGGGCAGCCTGTGCATAACTTAGGGAAATTACTGCAACCACAACGCTAAGCTTCTTCATACATTGCATGATGGAACTCCGGTGGGAATACACGGCAACGGTGTGAGCTACTGATGCGGACGGCGATTTTTCTGGATGAGGGCGAGGTTGCAGTTTTAGGTATATTTGCAAATTTGGGGCAACGTGTCTAGACTGGAAAAACCCCTGGGAGTACTGTGATGCAAACCTCCGCCGCGCTGCCGGCGCAGCAATTGGCCGAATATTCCTCGTTCGCGCAAACCCTCGCGGACCGCGTCCGGCCCTTGTCACGCAAGTGGTTCCGGCACCCGCTGTCCATCGATACCAAGGCGGACGAAAGCCCCGTCACGCAGGCCGACCGCGAAGTCGAGGCTGCGCTGCGCGAGGCGATCGCGCAGCACTACCCGCAGCACGGCATCTTCGGCGAAGAGTTCGGCGCGCTGCATACCGAAGCCGAACTCGTGTGGTCGCTGGATCCCATCGACGGCACGCGCGCCTTCATTTCGGGCAACCCCTTGTGGGGCACCTTGCTGGCGCTCCTCCACCGGGGCCGGCCCGTGCTGGGCCTGATCGATATCCCCATGCTGCAGGAACGCTGGATCGGCGCGGCCGATTCGCCGGCGCGCTTGAACGGCGAGATCTGCCAGGCCAGCGCCTGTACCGAGCTTCGCAATGCCATCCTGTACGCGACTTCGCCCGACATCTTCGAAGGCGCCGAGCTGGCCGCCTTCGACGCCTTGACCGGCGCCGCGCGCATGCGCCGCTACGGAGGCGATTGCTACAGCTACGGACTGCTGGCCAGCGGCCACGTCGACCTCGTCGTCGAGGCCGGCCTGCAACCCTATGACTACCTGGCGCTGATGCCCGTGATCGAAGGCGCGGGCGGCGTCATAACCGATTGGTCGGGGCAGCCGCTCAGCCTCGAATCGCAGGGCCGCGTCGTCGCGGCCGCCACGCCGCAGCTGCATCGCCAGGCGATGCGGGTGCTGGGGGCGGCCATGACCTGAACGCCGCGCCGCCCGCCCGCAGGTCAACGCAACGCTTCAGCCACAAAGGTGAACGAGCATGCATGCACTAGGGGTAGCAACGGTGGAAGACGCAGAGCGGCTGGTGCAAGCCAGCCCGCTCTCGCATATCAAGGTGGGCTTGTCCGACGTCGATGGCGTCATGCTGGGCAAGTACCTGCGGCGCGACAAGTTCCTGGGCGCGCTGCGTTCCGGCCTGGCGTTCTGCGACGTGGTGTTCGGCTGGGACCTCGATGACCAGCTCTACGACAACACCAAGTACACCGGCTGGCACACCGCCTACCCCGACGCCAAGTTGCGCATCGTGCCGCAGACCGGGCGCCGGCTGCCGCTTGAGCAGGGGCCCGGCGGCGAAGACATGCTGCTGTTCCTGGCGGAGTTTGAAGGCGATGCGGGCGCCATCTGCCCGCGCCGGCTGCTGCACCGCACGCTGGACCGGGCGGCCGGCATGGGGTACGACGTCTACGCGGCGCTGGAGTACGAGTTCTTCATGTTCCGCGAAACGCCGCATTCGGTGCGCGCGAAGCACTACCGCAACATGGAGAACTGGACGCCGGGCAATTTCGGCTATTCCATGCTGCGCAGTACGGTCGAAGGCGACTTCTACCGCAAGCTGCTGGACATGTGCGAACGCATGGACATGCCCATTGAAGGCCTGCATACCGAGACGGGGCCGGGCGTGCTGGAGGCGGCCATCGCGGTGGACCAGGCGGCCGCCGCCGGCGACAAGGCTTTTCTCTTCAAGACCTTCACGAAGGCGCTGGCGCAGCAAAACGGGTTGATGGCCACCTTCATGGCCAAATGGTCGCACGACCATCCCGGCCAAAGCGGCCATATCCATCTGTCCCTGCGCGAGAAGAAAAGCGGCCGCTCGGCCTTCTACGACGAATCCCAGCCGCACGGCATGAGCGCGGCGCAGACGTCCTTCATGGCGGGCGTACAGCGCTACCTGCCCGAGTTCATGGCGCTGTACGCGCAGACGATCAACAGCTATTCGCGTCTGGTGCCCGGATATTGGGCGCCGCTGGACGCCACCTGGGGCATGGAAAACCGCACCACCGCGCTGCGCCTCATCCCGGGCAGCGACAAGTCGCAACGCGTCGAAGTGCGCATCGGCTCGGCGGACGCCAATCCCTACCTGGCGCTGTCGGCCGCGCTGGCCTCGGGCCTGTACGGCATCGAGCAAGGGCTCAAGCCCGAGCCCATGGTGCAAGGCAACGCCTACACCCAGAAATTTCCGGCCCATCTGCACCTGCCCACGACCTTATGGGAGGCCGCGCAGCGCCTGCGCGAATCCGAGGCGGCCCGCCACCTGTTCGGCGATCCCTTCGTCGAGCACTACGCCGCGACACGCGAGTGGGAAGAACGCCAGTTCCGGCGCCACGTCACCGACTGGGAGCTGGCGCGCTATTTCGAAATCATCTGATTCCGTCCAACTGCTTGCATAGGGCCACCATGACCCAGGAACTCATCACCATCAGTCCCATCGACGGGCGCGAGGTCGTGCGCCGCGCCTATGCCAGCGAAGCGCAGATCGCCCACGCGCTGGCGCAGGCCCAGTCCGCGCAAGCCGCCTGGCAGGCGGCGGGCGTGGCGGAACGGGGGCGCATCGTGTCGGCGGCGGTCGACCGCTTCGTGGCGGCCAAGGACGAGATCGCGCGGGCCATCACGATCCAGATGGGGCGCCCCTTGCGCTACACGCCTGGCGAGGTCGCCGGCTTCGAAGCGCGCGCGCGCCACATGATCTCGATCGCCGACGTGGCGCTGGCGCCCGTCCGCGTGCCCGATCAGGCGGGCTTCACCCGCTTCATCAGCCGCGAGCCCATCGGCGTCGCCCTGACCGTCGCGCCGTGGAATTACCCGTTGCTGACGGCCGTGAACAGCATCGTCCCGGCCTTGATGGCGGGCAACACCGTCATTCTGAAGCACTCCGACCAGACGCCCTTGTGCGCCGAGCTGATCGAACGCGCATTCCGCGACGCCGGCGCGCCCCGGGGCGTGTTCCAGTACCTGCATGCCAACCACGACACCGTCCAGCGGCTGATCCGCGCGCCCGAGATCGGCTACGTGTCGTTCACGGGTTCGGTGCGTGGCGGGCGCATCGTCGAGGAGAGCGCTGCCGGGCGTTTCATCGGCGTAGGCCTGGAGCTGGGCGGCAACGATCCGGCCTATGTCCGCGCCGACGCCAAGTTGGACCACGCGGTCGAAACCCTGGTCGACGGTGCCTTCTTCAATTCCGGCCAATCCTGCTGCGGCATCCAACGCATCTACGTCGCCCGGCCGCAGTACGAAGAGTTCGTCGAACGCGCCGTTGCCCTGACAAATACTTACGTACTGGGCAATCCGCTGCATGCCGATACGACGCTCGGCCCGGTCGTTCGTGCCCGCGCGGCGGCCGATATCCGCGAAGTCATCGGCGAAGCCGTTGCGGCTGGCGCCCAAAACCTGATTGATCCCTCACATTTCCAAAATGCGAGTAAAAGCTCTCCTTATGTCGCGCCCGCATTGCTGACGCGAGTAAACCATCGCATGCGCGTCATGAACGACGAATGCTTCGGTCCGGTCGTCGGCATCATGCCGGTCGACACCGACGACGAGGCCGTCGCGTTGATGAACGACAGCCCCTACGGACTGACGGCCGCGGTCTTCACTCAGGACGAAGACGCCGCGTTGGCGCTGGGCCGGCAAGTGCGCACGGGCACCTTCTTCATGAACCGTTGCGACTACCTGGACCCCGCGCTGGCCTGGACGGGCGTCAAGAACACGGGGCGTGGCGTGTCCTTATCGGTCGTCGGCTACGAACAGCTCACGCAAGCCAAATCTTTTCATCTTCGCAGCGTCTGACCCGACGCCTTCAGGAATCGAATCATGACTGTGCCAAGCGTCAACTGGAACTTTCCCACCGCCATCAAGGCGGGTCCCGGCCGCGTCAAGGAGCTTGCCGATTGGTGCGCCGAACTCGGCATGCGGCGGCCCTTGCTGGTCACGGATCCCGGTCTTGCCGCGTTGCCGATGGTGAGCGACGCCGTGCGCGCCTGCCGCCAGGCGGGCCTGGAGTGCGGCCTTTTCCACGAGGTCAAGGGCAACCCGACGGGCCGCAACGTCGAAGACGGCGTGGCGGCGTACAAGCAGGGCAGGCATGACGGCGTCATCGCATTCGGCGGCGGTTCGGCGCTGGACGCGGCCAAGGCGATTGCGCTGATGGTGGGCCAGAAGCGGCCGCTGTGGGACTTCGAGGATATCGGCGACAACTATCAGCGCGTGAACGTAGCCGGGATGGCGCCCGTGGTCGCAGTGCCCACCACAGCAGGCACCGGGTCCGAAGTGGGGCGCGCATCGGTCATCACGGACGAAGCCGCACAGGTCAAGCGCATCATCTTCCATGCGCGCATGCTGCCTGCCATCGTCATCCTGGACCCCGAGCTGACCGTGGGCTTGCCGCCGAAAATCACGGCCGCAACCGGCATGGATGCCCTGTCGCACAACCTGGAAGCCTACTGCTCACCGTTCTTTCATCCGATTGCGGCGGGTATTGCCATCGAAGGCATGCGCCTGGTCAAGGAATACCTGCCGCAGGCGGTCGCCGACGGCACGGACCTCCAGGCCCGCCAGCAGATGCTGGTGGCTTCGAGCATGGGCGCCACGGCTTTCCAGCGCGGGCTGGGCGCGATGCATGCGCTGGCGCATCCGCTGGGCGCGCTGTACGACGCCCATCACGGCATGTTGAACGCGATCCTGATGCCTTATGTGCTGAAAGCGAACCAGCACGCGGTGGCGCCCCGGCTTGAGGCGCTGGCCCGTTACCTGGATCTGCCCGCCACGGGCCCGGGCGCGGTGCTGGACTGGGTACTGCATCTGCGCGAGGTGGTGGGCATTCCCCATACCCTTGCCGACATCGGCATCGACGAGGCCCAGGCCGAGCGGATAGGGCGCATGGCCAGCGAAGATCCCTCAGGCGGAACCAACCCCATTATTTTTACCGCCGACGACTATTCACAACTTTTGCGTGCATCAATTCGCGGAAACCTGTAAGCTTCGCCCCCTCTGCGCGGAAACGCGGGTGGCTGAACAAAAGTTTTTGAATATTTTCATCCGAAGGGTTTGACACCGGATTCGAAAGTGTTCATAATCTCAAGTTCTCCGCTGGAGGGGTGCCCGAGTGGTTAAAGGGGGCAGACTGTAAATCTGTTGGCCTTGCGCCTACATTGGTTCGAATCCAATCTCCTCCACCAGAGACCCAACTCTGAATCCAGGCGATGTCTGCCTGGATTTTAAAATTAGGCCTAGGGAACTGGGCGACCTTCGCAAAGAAGGTTGTAAGGTTCCCCAGGCCTTGATTTTGAAAGGTTTGGGAAAGAGAAGGTGATGGGTATGCCGCGGGTGTAGCTCAATGGTAGAGCAGAAGCCTTCCAAGCTTACGACGAGGGTTCGATTCCCTTCACCCGCTCCAAGATTTTTAAATGCCCATGTGGCTCAGTGGTAGAGCACTCCCTTGGTAAGGGAGAGGTCGCGCGTTCGATCCGCGCCATGGGCACCACAAATTTCCAAGTTCTTTTCTTCAGTCTGAAGCGCAATCCAGGTCAGGAGTCAGCCATGGCAAAAGGCAAGTTTGAACGTACCAAGCCGCACGTGAACGTGGGTACGATTGGTCACGTTGACCACGGCAAAACGACGTTGACGGCAGCTATCACGACCGTTCTGTCGAACAAGTTCGGTGGCGAAGCCAAGGGCTACGACCAGATCGATGCGACTCCTGAAGAAAAGGCTCGCGGCATCACGATCAACACCGCCCACGTCGAGTACGAAACGGAAGCGCGTCACTACGCGCACGTTGACTGCCCGGGCCACGCTGACTATGTGAAGAACATGATCACGGGCGCGGCGCAAATGGACGGCGCGATCCTGGTTGTGTCGGCCGCTGACGGCCCGATGCCGCAAACGCGTGAACACATCCTGCTGAGCCGCCAAGTTGGCGTGCCGTACATCATCGTCTTCCTGAACAAGGCTGACATGGTTGACGACGCCGAGCTGCTCGAGCTGGTGGAAATGGAAGTTCGCGAACTTCTGTCGAAGTACGACTTCCCGGGTGATGACACCCCGATCGTCAAGGGTTCGGCCAAGCTGGCGCTGGAAGGCGACAAGGGCGAACTGGGCGAACAGGCCATCATGAACCTGGCTGCCGCTCTGGATTCGTACATCCCGACGCCTGAGCGTGCCGTTGACGGCGCGTTCCTGATGCCGGTTGAAGACGTGTTCTCGATCTCGGGTCGTGGCACGGTGGTGACCGGCCGTATCGAACGCGGCGTGGTCAAGGTCGGCGAAGAAATCGAAATCGTGGGTCTGGTTCCGACGGTCAAGACGACTTGCACGGGCGTTGAAATGTTCCGCAAGCTGCTCGACCAAGGTCAAGCCGGCGACAACGTGGGCATCCTGCTGCGCGGCACCAAGCGTGAAGACGTCCAGCGCGGCCAAGTTCTGGCCAAGCCGGGCTCGATCACCCCGCACACGGACTTCACGTCCGAGGTGTACATCCTGTCCAAGGAAGAAGGCGGCCGTCACACTCCGTTCTTCCAAGGCTATCGTCCCCAGTTCTACTTCCGCACGACGGACGTGACGGGCACGATCGAGCTGCCGGCCGACAAGGAAATGGTTCTGCCGGGCGACAACGTGGCCATGACGGTCAAGCTGTTGGCTCCCATCGCCATGGAAGAAGGTCTGCGTTTCGCCATCCGTGAAGGCGGTCGTACCGTCGGCGCCGGCGTCGTCGCCAAGATCCTGAAGTAAGCAATACCCGGATGGGTAGAGAGGACGAAAAGTCCCTCTACCCATTTTTGCCGTAAAAGTGTTATGATGTTTGGCTCCGCGATCATTTGCGCCGAATAGCTTGAAAAAAGCGACCTTGAGCGCCCGGTCGGGGTAGTCAGTGAATGTAGTGCAAGCCAGTAGTGTTTTAGGGGCATAGCTCAATTGGCAGAGCGTCGGTCTCCAAAACCGAAGGTTGTAGGTTCGATTCCTACTGCCCCTGCCACCGCCAGGATAAACCCGCGGGAGATCATCGCGAGTTACGCATTCACGGCGGCTCGCGTCGCAATATGTCTAATACCAGCGTAGAAACCGTAACCAGTACCGCCGACCGGGTCAAGCTCGGGCTGGCGGTTCTCGTCGTTATTGCTGGCATCGTCGGGTTTTCCGTGCTCAGCGCACAACCGATGCCTGCACGTATCGGCGTGTTCGTCGGCGGCCTCGTGATCGCAGCCGTGATCGCCTGGTTCAGCGAACCCGGCCGCCGCACCCTGAGCTTTGCCAGCGAGTCCTACAACGAAGTCAAGCGTGTCGCATGGCCCACCCGCAAGGAAACGACCCAGATGACGGGTATCGTTTTCGCGTTCGTGGCGGTCATGGGCATTTTCATGTGGGTGCTCGACAAGGGCATCGAATGGATTCTTTACGGCCTGCTGTTGGGCTGGAAATAAGGACGGCGAATGAGTAAGCGTTGGTATGTCGTCCATGTGTATTCCGGCATGGAAAAGAGTGTTCACAAGGCCCTGGTCGAGCGTATCGAACGTGCCGCCTTGCAAACGTCTTTCGGCCGAATCCTTGTGCCCTCCGAAGAAGTCGTCGAGGTCAAGGGTGGTCAGAAGTCGATCACTGAACGCCGCATTTTCCCCGGTTACGTCCTGGTCGAAATGGACCTGACCGACGAAACGTGGCATTTGGTCAAGAATACGAACCGCGTCACCGGCTTTTTGGGTGGCTCGGGCAACCGTCCGACCCCGATTTCCGAAAAGGAAGTCGAGAAGATCCTCTCCCAGATGGAAGAGGGTGTCGAGAAACCCCGCCCCAAGATCCTGTTCGAAGTGGGCGAGATGGTTCGGGTCAAGGAAGGTCCGTTTGCAGACTTCAACGGCAACGTCGAAGAAGTCAATTACGAAAAGAGCAAGGTGCGTGTGTCCGTCACCATTTTTGGTCGCGCCACGCCTGTCGAACTCGATTTCAGCCAGGTCGAAAAGACCTGATTTCAACCCCCGGGGAGCCCAGGCCAATAAGGTCCGGGCGATATAACCCGCAAGGAGCAAAGCATGGCGAAGAAGATCGTCGGCTTTATCAAGCTGCAAGTACCGGCTGGTAAGGCTAACCCCTCCCCCCCGATTGGCCCGGCACTGGGTCAACGCGGCCTGAACATCATGGAATTCTGCAAGGCGTTCAACGCCAAGACCCAAGGCATGGAGCCTGGTCTGCCGATTCCGGTGGTGATCACCGCTTTCGCGGACAAGAGCTTCACCTTCATCATGAAGACCCCGCCCGCGACGGTCCTCATCAAGAAGGCTGCTGGCGTGCAAAAGGGTTCGGCCAAGCCGCATACCGACAAGGTCGGCACGCTGACCCGCGCTCAAGCTGAAGAAATCGCCAAGGCCAAGGGCCCCGATCTGACCGCCGCTGATCTGGACGCCGCTGTGCGCACGATCGCTGGCAGCGCCCGCAGCATGGGCATCACGGTTGAGGGGATCTAATCATGGCAAAACTGTCCAAGCGCGCCGCCGCTATTGCACAAAAGATCGACCGTACCAAGCTGTACCCGGTCGCTGAAGCCCTGACCCTGGTCAAGGAAACCGCTGTCGCCAAGTTCAATGAATCCATTGACGTGGCTGTGCAGCTCGGCATCGACCCGAAGAAGTCGGACCAACTGGTTCGCGGTTCGGTCGTTCTGCCCGCCGGCACCGGCAAGTCGGTCCGCGTGGCCGTGTTCGCCCAAGGCGAAAAGGCTGAGGCCGCCAAGGCCGCCGGCGCCGACATCGTCGGTCTGGATGACCTGGCTGACCAGATCAAGGCCGGTCAAATGGACTTTGACGTCGTCATCGCTTCGCCCGACACGATGCGTGTCGTGGGTGCCCTGGGCCAGATCCTGGGTCCCCGTGGCCTGATGCCGAACCCGAAGGTCGGCACCGTGACGCCGGACGTCGCGACCGCTGTCAAGAACGCCAAGGCCGGTCAGGTTCAGTACCGTACCGACAAGGCTGGCATCATCCACGCAACGATCGGCCGCGCGTCGTTCGGCGTGGAACAGCTGCAAACCAACCTGGCCGCTCTGGTCGACGCCCTGCAAAAGGCTCGTCCCGCAGCTGCCAAGGGCATTTACCTGCGCAAGCTGGCCGTTTCGTCCACGATGGGCGGCGGTGCTCGCGTTGAAATTGCCTCGCTGTCGGCTTCCAACTAAGCCAACAGCAGTAAACGTACTTTGGGCTGCATCCGGATTCCTCCGGATGTTGCTGTCAAAGACCGCTGGAGCGAGGGTAGTGGAAGGGTTCTCCCTTCCGTATGGAAAGCAGCATCCCCGCTGCCCCGCTTAATCCCGAAGCTCACACAGTTCGGATCCAGCGTAGACGGCGTCCCCAGGAAGATTTCTTTACACGAAGAACTCGACCAGGCGCCGCATTCGGTTGACGCGCAAGGCTCAGGCCCCAGGCGTCTTTTGATGGAGTGTTCAAACCGTGAGTCTCAATCGTCAAGAGAAAGCGGTGGTAATCGAGGAAGTCTCGGCTGAAGTCGCCAAGGCCCAATCGATTGTTATCGCTGAGTACCGTGGTCTGGACGTCGCCTCTGTCACCGTACTGCGCAAAACTGCGCGTGAATCGGGCGTGTATCTGCGTGTTCTGAAGAACTCGCTGGCCCGTCGTGCTGTTGCCGGCACGGCTTTCGAGCCGTTGGCTGAGCAACTGACCGGTCCGCTGATCTATGGTATCAGCGCTGATCCGGTTTCGGCGGCAAAGGTCATCGCTGGTTTCGCGAAAAGCAACGACAAGCTGGTCATCAAGGCGGGCGCATTGCCCAACAGCCTGCTGACCCAAGATGGTGTGAAGGCCTTGGCCACCATGCCGTCCCGCGAAGAGTTGCTGTCGAAACTGCTTGGCACCATGCAAGCCCCCATCGCGCAATTCGTGCGTACGCTCAACGAAGTTCCGACCAAGTTCGCCCGTGGCCTCGCGGCTGTGCGCGACCAAAAGGCAGCGGCCTAATCGCCCTGCTGTCCGGAATTCGCTGAACGACGAAGCGACACCCAAACCCTGGCATTACCAAAATATTTGGAGTTCTGAAAAATGGCACTTAACAAAGCTGAAATCCTTGACGCCATCGCTGGCATGACCGTGCTCGAGCTGTCCGAGCTGATCAAGGAAATGGAAGAGAAGTTCGGCGTGTCGGCTGCTGCCGCTGCTGTCGCTGTCGCTGCTCCGGCCGCTGGTGGCGCTGCCGCCGCTGCTGAAGAGCAAACCGAGTTCACCGTCGTCCTGCTGGAAGCCGGCGCGAACAAGGTTAGCGTCATCAAGGCCGTGCGCGAGCTGACCGGTCTGGGTCTGAAGGAAGCCAAGGACCTGGTCGACGGCGCTCCGAAGCCCGTCAAGGAAGCTGTGGCCAAGGCTGACGCCGAAGCCGCCAAGAAGAAGCTGGAAGAAGCTGGCGCCAAGGTCGAAGTCAAGTAAGACCTGCGTCAACTGCCCGGGGACAGCACAGTTTGCAGTCCCCGGGCTTTTGCGTTTCCAGGAAACCCCTACTGGGGTCATGCCTTTTCAGAGGGGTTTCCTGGAGTCGTATCACCTAGGGCCGTGGTTGACGGCCCATGCAACCTCGAGTCGGAGTGCTCATGCCTTACTCGTACACCGAAAAAAAGCGCATCCGCAAAAGCTTCGCCAAGCGTGAAGACGTTCAAAACGTTCCTTTCCTTTTGGCGACACAGCTTCAATCCTACCTAACTTTCCTGCAGGCGGATACCGCCCCGTCCGATCGCGTAGCCGACGGTTTGCAGGCGGCGTTCTCGTCGATTTTCCCGATCGTTAGTCACAACGGTATGGCGCGCTTGGAGTTCGTGAGCTACGTGCTCGGCGAACCGGTGTTCGATGTCAAGGAATGTCAGCAACGTGGCCTGACCTATGCCTCGCCCCTGCGAGCCAAGGTCCGCCTGGTGCTGCTTGACCGCGAAGTCAGCAAGCCGACCGTGAAGGAAGTGAAGGAACAGGAAGTCTACATGGGCGAAATTCCGCTCATGACGGGCACGGGTTCCTTCGTCATCAATGGCACCGAGCGTGTCATCGTGTCGCAGCTGCACCGTTCGCCTGGCGTGTTCTTCGAACACGACCGCGGCAAAACGCACAGCTCCGGCAAGCTCCTGTTCTCGGCCCGCGTGATTCCTTACCGCGGTTCGTGGCTGGACTTCGAATTCGACCCGAAGGACGTCCTGTTCTTCCGCGTCGACCGTCGTCGCAAGATGCCTGTCACGATCCTGTGCAAGGCCATCGGCATGACGCCGGAATCCATCCTGGCCAACTTCTTCGACTTCGATAACTTCGAATTGAAGAGCGAAGGCGCGATGATGGAATTCGTGCCCGAGCGTTGGAAGGGCGAAATGGCCCGCTTCGACATCTCGGACCGCGATGGCAAGGTCATCGTCGAAAAAGACAAGCGCATCAATGCCAAGCATCTGCGCGACCTGGCTGCCGGCGGCATCCAGCGCATCTCCGTGCCGGAAGACTTCCTGTACGGTCGCGTGCTGGCCAAGAACATCGTCGATGAAGACACCGGCGAAGTCATCGCCAATGCCAACGACGAAATCACGGAAAGCGTGCTGGGCGCCCTGCGTGCCTCGAACGTCTACGACATTCAGGCGCTCTACACGAACGACCTGGACCGTGGTCCGTACATCTCGCAAACGCTGCGCACCGATGAAACCGCCGACCAGATGGCCGCGCGCGTTGCCATCTACCGCATGATGCGTCCTGGCGAGCCGCCCACCGAAGAAGCGGTGGAAGCGCTGTTCCAGCGTCTGTTCTACAGCGAAGAGACGTACGACCTGTCGCGCGTGGGCCGCATGAAGGTCAACAGCCGTCTGGGCCGTGGTGAAGACATCACCGGCCCGATGACGCTGACCAACGAAGACATCCTTGAAACCATCAAGGTGCTGGTTGAGCTGCGTAACGGCCGTGGCCAGATCGATGACATCGATCACTTGGGCAACCGCCGCGTGCGTTGCGTGGGCGAACTGGCCGAAAACCAGTTCCGCGCAGGCCTCGTGCGTGTCGAGCGCGCCGTCAAGGAACGTCTGGGCCAGGCCGAGACGGAAAACCTGATGCCGCACGACCTGATCAACTCCAAGCCGATCTCGGCTGCCATCAAGGAGTTCTTCGGTTCGAGCCAGCTGTCGCAGTTCATGGACCAGACCAACCCGCTGTCGGAAATCACGCACAAGCGTCGTGTTTCCGCACTGGGCCCGGGCGGTCTGACCCGCGAGCGCGCCGGCTTCGAAGTCCGCGACGTGCACCCGACCCACTACGGCCGCGTCTGCCCGATCGAAACGCCGGAAGGCCCGAACATCGGCCTGATCAACTCCATGGCGCTGTACGCTCGCTTGAACGAGTACGGCTTCCTGGAAACGCCTTACCGCAAGATTATCGATGGCCGCGTGAGCGAGCAGATCGATTACCTGTCGGCCATCGAAGAAAGCCACTACGTCATCGCGCAGGCTAACGCCGCGCTGGACGAGCAGGGCGCCTTCGTGGACGACCTGGTTGCTTGCCGTGAAGCAGGCGAAACGATGTTGACCTCGCCGGCCAACGTGCACTACATGGACGTTGCTCCGTCGCAGATCGTGTCGGTTGCTGCCTCGTTGATTCCGTTCCTGGAGCACGACGACGCGAACCGCGCACTGATGGGCGCCAACATGCAACGTCAGGCCGTGCCTTGCCTGCGTCCGGAAAAGCCGGTCGTGGGTACGGGTATCGAGCGCACCGTGGCCGTTGACTCGGGCACGACCGTGCAAGCACTGCGTGGCGGCCTGGTCGACCACGTTGACGCCGAGCGCGTCGTGATTCGCGTGAACGACGAAGAAAACGTCGCCGGCGAAGTCGGTGTCGATATCTACAACCTGATCAAGTACACGCGTTCGAACCAGAACACGAACATCAACCAGCGTCCTATCGTCAAGCGTGGCGACAAGGTCGCCAAGGGTGACGTGCTGGCCGACGGCGCATCGACCGACCTGGGCGAACTCGCCCTGGGTCAGAACATGCTGATCGCGTTCATGCCGTGGAACGGCTACAACTTCGAAGACTCGATCTTGATCTCCGAAAAGGTTGTGGCTGATGACCGCTACACCTCGGTGCACATCGAGGAACTGACGGTTGTCGCTCGCGACACGAAGCTCGGTCCGGAAGAAATCACGCGCGACATCAGCAACCTGGCTGAGACGCAACTGAACCGTCTGGACGATTCGGGCATCACGTACATCGGCGCCGAAGTCAGCGCTGACGACGTGCTGGTCGGCAAGGTCACGCCGAAGGGCGAAACCCAGCTGACGCCGGAAGAGAAGCTGCTGCGCGCCATCTTCGGTGAAAAGGCGTCCGACGTTAAGGACACCTCGCTGCGCGTGCCTTCGGGCATGACCGGTACCGTGATCGACGTGCAAGTGTTCACGCGTGAAGGCATCGTGCGCGACAAGCGCGCCCAGTCCATCATCGACGATGAACTGCGCCGCTATCGCCAAGACCTGAACGACCAGCTGCGCATCGTTGAAAACGACCAGTTCGACCGTATCGAAAAGATGCTGGTCAACAAGACCGTCAACGGCGGCCCGCGCAAGCTGGCCAAGGGCGCCACGATCACCAAGGCTTACCTGGCCGATCTGGACCGCTGGCAGTGGTTCGACATCCGTCTGGCCGATGAGCCGCACGCTGTCGTGCTGGAGCAAGCCAAGGAATCGCTGGAGCAGAAGCGTCACCAGTTCGATCTGGCCTTCGAAGAGAAGCGCAAGAAGCTGACGCAGGGCGACGAGCTGCCCCCGGGCGTGCTGAAGATGATCAAGGTCTACCTGGCCGTGAAGCGTCGTCTGCAGCCTGGCGACAAGATGGCAGGCCGTCACGGCAACAAGGGTGTGGTCTCGCGCATCACCCCGGTGGAAGACATGCCGCACATGGCTGACGGCACGCCGGCCGACATCGTTCTGAACCCGCTGGGCGTGCCCTCGCGGATGAACGTCGGTCAGGTGCTGGAAGTGCACTTGGGCTGGGCTGCCAAGGGCGTGGGCCACCGCATTGCCGATCTGCTGCGCGACGAGCGCACTGCGCAGGTCAAGAACGTCCGTGCCTACCTGGACAAGGTCTACAACACGACCGGTTCCGGCGCCCGCATCGACGAGCTGACCGACGAAGAAGTCATGGAAATGGCCCAGAACCTCAAGAACGGCGTGCCGTTCGCGACGCCCGTCTTCGACGGCGCGACCGAAGAGGAAATCACCACGATGCTGGAGCTGGCCTATCCGGACGACGTCGCCGAGCGCATGGCGTTGACGCCTTCGCGTACCCAGGCATGGCTGTACGACGGCCGCACCGGCGAGAAGTTCGAGCGCCCGGTCACGGTCGGCTACATGCACTACCTGAAGCTGCACCACTTGGTCGACGACAAGATGCACGCGCGTTCCACCGGTCCGTACTCGCTTGTGACCCAGCAGCCGCTGGGTGGTAAGGCGCAGTTCGGTGGTCAGCGTTTCGGGGAAATGGAAGTGTGGGCGCTGGAAGCATACGGCGCCGCCTACACCCTGCAAGAAATGTTGACGGTGAAGTCGGACGACATCACTGGCCGTACCAAGGTTTACGAAAACATCGTCAAGGGCGACCACGTCATCGACGCCGGCATGCCGGAATCGTTCAACGTGCTGGTTAAGGAAATCCGCTCGTTGGCCCTGGACATGGATTTGGAGCGTAACTAATGAAAGCGCTACTCGACCTATTTAAGCAAGTCTCGCAAGACGAGCAATTCGATGCCATCAAGATCGGCATCGCCTCGCCCGAGAAGATCCGTTCGTGGTCTTACGGCGAAGTTCGCAAGCCCGAGACCATCAACTACCGCACGTTCAAGCCTGAGCGTGACGGTCTGTTCTGCTCGAAGATCTTTGGCCCGATCAAAGACTACGAGTGCTTGTGCGGCAAGTACAAGCGCTTGAAGCATCGTGGCGTGATCTGCGAGAAGTGCGGCGTTGAAGTTACCGTTGCCAAGGTTCGCCGTGAACGCATGGGCCACATCGAGCTGGCCAGCCCGGTTGCGCACATCTGGTTCCTGAAGAGCCTGCCGTCGCGTCTGGGCATGGTGCTCGACATGACCCTGCGCGACATCGAACGCGTTCTGTACTTCGAAGCCTGGTGCGTGATCGAACCTGGCATGACGCCGCTCAAGCGCGGCCAGATCATGTCGGATGACGATTTCCTCGCCAAGACCGAAGAGTACGGCGACGACTTCCGTGCCCTGATGGGCGCGGAAGCCGTGCGCGAACTGCTGCGCACCATCGACATCGACCGCGAAGTGGAAACGCTGCGCGGCGAACTGAAGGCCACCAGCTCGGAAGCCAAGATCAAGAAGATCTCCAAGCGCCTGAAGGTGCTGGAAGGCTTCCAGAAGTCGGGCATCAAGGCCGAGTGGATGGTCATGGAAGTGCTGCCCGTGCTGCCGCCGGACCTGCGTCCGCTGGTGCCGCTGGACGGCGGCCGCTTCGCGACCTCCGACCTGAACGACCTGTACCGCCGCGTCATCAACCGCAACAACCGCTTGAAGCGCCTTCTGGAGCTCAAGGCGCCGGAAATCATCCTGCGCAACGAAAAGCGGATGCTGCAGGAAGCCGTTGACTCGCTGCTGGACAACGGTCGCCGTGGCAAGGCCATGACGGGCGCCAACAAGCGCCAGCTGAAGTCCTTGGCCGACATGATCAAGGGCAAGAGCGGTCGTTTCCGTCAGAACCTGCTGGGCAAGCGCGTCGACTACTCGGGCCGTTCGGTCATCGTGGTGGGTCCGCAGCTCAAGCTGCACCAGTGCGGCCTGCCCAAGCTGATGGCCCTGGAACTGTTCAAGCCGTTCATCTTCAATCGTCTGGAGATGATGGGCCTGGCCACGACCATCAAGGCTGCCAAGAAGCTGGTGGAAAGCCAGGAACCGGTGGTCTGGGACATCCTGGAAGAAGTCATCCGCGAACACCCGGTCATGCTGAACCGTGCGCCTACGCTGCACCGTTTGGGCATCCAGGCGTTCGAACCGGTCCTGATCGAAGGCAAGGCCATCCAGCTGCACCCGCTGGTTTGCGCGGCGTTCAACGCCGACTTCGACGGTGACCAGATGGCTGTCCACGTGCCGCTGTCGCTGGAAGCCCAGCTGGAAGCGCGCACGCTGATGCTGGCGTCGAACAACGTGCTGTTCCCGGCCAACGGCGAACCGTCGATCGTGCCGTCCCAGGACATCGTGCTGGGTCTGTACTACACGACGCGTGAGCGCATCAACGGCCGCGGCGAAGGCATCTTCTTCACCGACGTCGCTGAAGTGCAACGCGCCTACGACAACGGTGAAGTCGAGCTGCAATCCCGCGTGACCGTGCGTCTGAAAGAGCACGAGCGCGACGAGGCCGGCGAATGGCAACCGGTTATCCGCCGTCACGAGACGACGGTCGGCCGTGCGCTGCTGTCCGAAATTCTGCCGAAGGGCCTGCCCTTCACGGTGCTGAACAAGGCACTGAAGAAGAAGGAAATCTCGCGCCTGATCAACCAGTCGTTCCGCCGTTGCGGCCTGCGCGACACGGTGATCTTCGCCGACAAGCTGATGCAGTCCGGCTTCAAGCTGGCGACCCGCGGCGGTATCTCGATCGCCATGGGCGACATGCTGATCCCGACCGCCAAGGAAGGCATCCTGGCTGAAGCCAGCCGCGAAGTGAAGGAAATCGACAAGCAATACTCGTCGGGTCTGGTCACGTCCCAAGAACGCTACAACAACGTGGTGGACATCTGGGGCAAGGCCGGCGACAAGGTCGGCAAGGCGATGATGGAACAACTGGCCACCGAGCCGGTTGTGAACCGTCACGGCGAGGAAGTGCGCCAGGAATCGTTCAACTCGATCTACATGATGGCTGACTCGGGCGCCCGCGGTTCGGCCGCCCAGATCCGCCAGCTGGCCGGTATGCGCGGCCTGATGGCCAAGCCGGACGGCTCGATTATCGAAACGCCCATTACCGCGAACTTCCGTGAAGGCCTGAACGTGCTTCAGTACTTCATCTCGACTCACGGCGCGCGTAAGGGTCTGGCCGATACGGCACTGAAGACCGCGAACTCGGGTTACCTGACCCGTCGTCTGGTCGACGTGACGCAAGACTTGGTGATCACCGAGGACGATTGCGGTACGTCGCTGGGCTACAACATGAAGGCCCTGGTGGAAGGCGGTGAAGTCATCGAGCCGCTGCGCGACCGCATTCTGGGTCGTGTTGCCGCCGTGGACATCATCAACCCGGACACGCAGGAAACGGCCATCGTCGCCGGCACCCTGCTGGACGAAGACCTGGTCGACACCATCGACCGCATCGGCGTGGACGAAGTCAAGGTCCGCACCCCGCTGACGTGCGAAACGCGTCACGGTCTGTGCGCACATTGCTACGGTCGCGATCTGGGCCGCGGTTCGCCGGTCAACCAGGGCGAGGCAGTGGGCGTTATCGCTGCACAGTCCATCGGTGAACCGGGCACGCAGCTCACGATGCGTACGTTCCACATCGGTGGCGCGGCGTCGCGTTCGGCCCTGGCCAGCGCGGTGGAAACCAAGTCCAGCGGTCTGGTCGGTTTTGCCAGCACGATGCGCTATGTCACGAACGCCAAGGGCGAACGTGTGGCGATCTCGCGCTCCGGCGAACTGGCGATCTTCGACGACAACGGCCGCGAACGCGAACGCCACAAGATCCCGTACGGCGCGACCGTGCTGGTGGGCGATGGCGAAGCCGTGAAGGCGGGCGCGCGTCTGGCGACGTGGGATCCGCTGACCCGTCCGATCGTGTCGGAATACGGCGGTGCCGTCCGCTTCGAGAACATCGAAGAAGGCGTGACCGTTGCCAAGCAGGTGGACGAAGTCACCGGCCTGTCGACGCTCGTCGTCATCACGCCGAAGACCCGTGGCGGCAAGATCGTCATGCGTCCGCAGATCAAGCTGGTCAACGAGAATGGCGAAGACGTCAAGATCGCCGGCACCGATCACTCGGTGAACATCTCGTTCCCGGTGGGCGCGCTGATTACCGTGCGCGACGGCCAGCAGGTTGCCGTGGGTGAAGTTCTGGCGCGTATTCCGCAAGAATCGCAAAAGACCCGCGACATTACCGGCGGTCTGCCGCGTGTGGCCGAACTGTTCGAAGCCCGTTCGCCGAAGGACGCCGGCATGCTCGCCGACGTGACCGGTACGGTTTCGTTCGGTAAGGACACCAAGGGCAAGCAGCGTCTGGTCATCACCGACCTGGAAGGCGTGAGCCACGAGTTCCTGATTCCGAAGGAAAAGCAGGTTCTGGTGCACGACGGCCAAGTGGTGAACAAGGGCGAAATGATCGTGGACGGCCCGGCCGATCCCCACGACATCCTGCGCCTGCAAGGCATCGAGAAGCTGGCGACCTACATCGTCGACGAAGTGCAGGACGTGTACCGTCTGCAAGGCGTGAAGATCAACGACAAGCACATTGAAGTGATTGTTCGTCAGATGCTGCGTCGTGTGAACATCGTTGATGCCGGCGACACCGAGTTCATCCCGGGCGAGCAAGTCGAGCGCTCTGAACTGCTGAACGCCAACGATCGCATGGCTGCCGAAGAGCGTATCCCGGCAACCTACGACAACGTGCTGCTGGGTATCACGAAGGCCTCGCTGTCGACCGACTCGTTCATCTCGGCCGCTTCGTTCCAGGAAACCACCCGGGTCCTGACCGAAGCCGCCATCATGGGCAAGCGCGACGACCTGCGTGGCTTGAAGGAAAACGTCATCGTCGGCCGCCTCATCCCGGCGGGTACCGGCCTGGCTTACCACCATGCACGCCGCGACAAGGAAGAGCTGGAGGCGGCGGAACGCGAAGCCGCTCGCCAGCAGGCCAACCCGTTCGAAGACTCGCCGGTCACGGTGGGTGCGGACGCAGACGCCCCGGCCTCCGATATCGGCACCGAGGACTCCGCCGAATAAGCGGAACCCCCGGCAGTCCCCCGCGCGCCGTCCCGGCGCGGGGGCTGAAAGCAGAAAGGCCGCTGATGCGAATCAGCGGCCTTTTTCTTTTGGCGTTGCCCTTTCGGGGCGGGATCGGCGGGCGGCTACTTGCCGGCCTGTGTCCGGGCGCGCTGGAAGGCCGGCCCCCAGGACGGGTGGCCGGATTCGTTGGGGGCAAGCTCAAAAGCGGGATCCAGCGCCAGGATGCGGGCGAAGCTGTCTTCGCACAACTGGGCATAACGGGTGACGCAATAGCTGAATGCCTGCAGCTTATAGGCTTCGACGCGCATGGCGCGGGGGGAGGTCGCCAGCGCGTCCGAGGTGGCGACGCTGCGGATGACCTCGCCGTAGCGTCCGGCACCGTAGGCGTCGCGGACTTGTTGCAATTGTGCCGACGCTTCGGGCGTGGCGGGGGCCTCGGGCTGCAAGGACGGGATCCCGGCGCAGCCCGCCAGCATCAACGACGCGCCGAGCAAACTGCTCAGAAAGCGAATTTTCATAGCTTCAAAGGGGGGGTAGGAAGATTGGGCGATACGCTATCGTGCCACAGCCTGATGCGCTCGGACATTTTCGGCAATGTCCTGATGTTGCGGATTGGATAATATTCAGGCTATTCAACCTTTGCACACTACGCGCATGAGCGCAATTCCGATAATGCCTTCGTCCACCGGCCTCCTGACGCCGCGTGGCCCCTTTTCCGGCGCCGCGCCGCTTGCTTTGCGCCCCTTGAGCGCGATTGCCGCCAGTATGGCGGGAGGCGTGCCGGAAACGCGAATCAAGCGGCTCCTGTCGGATCTGCTGCCGTCGCTGATCGCCCTGCACGCGCAGGGTGAGATCTGTGGCGACATCTCGATGGACACCGTGGGGATGGACGAAGGCGCGCGCGCGCACCTGTTGCCCGAACTGGTCGTCGCGCGTTCGCGCCGCGCCAGCCGCAGCCCTACGCCGGGTTTCGCGCCGTTCGAACTATATTCCGACTCCATGGAATGGCCGCGCGGCCCCTGGAGCGACGTCTATGCCCTGTGCGCGGTGATGCATGCCCTGGTGACCGGGCATCGTCCGCCACCGGCGCCTGAGCGCCGCGCGGCAGATACCTACGAACCTCTGGTGTCGCTGGGGCTGACCAAGTACAGCCCGGACTTCCTGTCCGTCATCGACACCGGCTTGGCCATGGCGCCGGCGGACCGTCCGCAGACGCTGGCCGAACTGGCCGCCCTGCTGGGCGTGGCGGCTTACATCGAACCGGCGCCGGCCGAAGCCGAAGCGGCCGCGGGCGCTTCGTACGCGCCGCCGCCCACGGCCAATGCGGCCAAGCCCGCCCGCCGCAGCCGCCCTTTGCTGGCTTTGCTTTGCGTCGCGGCGCTGATCGGCATCGGCACGTATTCCTGGTTCCACTGGGGCATGGGGACTCCCAACGCCCTGATCACGCATTCGGAACTGGTCCAGCCCAACCCGCCTGCCGTGCATCCAGCGCCGCAGGCGACGATACCGCCTGTCGCATCCGTGCAGCCGTTGCCGACCGCGCAGTGGCAGCCTCCCGCGCCGACGCAGCCGTCCGCAGAACAGGCGCCTGCCGTGACGGTCCCCAGCGCCGCCGACCTGGCGCCCACGGCTTCGGTGGAAACGCCGGACCCTGCCGCCCAAGCGCCGGCGGCCGCCGTGGCTCCCAGCGACGAGGCGCCCAAACCCAAGCCGCTGGCCGTCCCCGTGACGGTACGCCTGGATATCCGTCCTTGGGGCGAGGTGTGGATCAATGGCATCGCGCGGGGCATCAGCCCGCCCGTCAAAGAGTTGCGGCTCATTCCGGGGAAGTATCAGGTGGTGCTGCGGAATGCGGACTTGCCGCCGTACCGGGGCACACTGGAGATCAAGGCCGGCAAGCCCGGGGTGATCTCGCACACCTTCCAGTAAGCGCGGGGGCGCGTTACGCCGCCTCGGGCGCCGCGGGCAGGCGCAAGGTGAACACTGAGCCGACGCCCAGCTCGCTCGCGACCTCCACCGACCCGCCATGGCGTTCGGCCACCGTGCGCACGAACGCCAGGCCCAGTCCCGCGCCGCCGACGTCGCCGCGCGTTTCGACTCCTACCCGGGAGAACGGTTCGAACAGGCGGGCCAGGTCCGCTTCGGCGATGCCCTGGCCCTGGTCGCGAATGTCCACGCACCAGAAACCCGGTTCGGCTTCGATGCCGCATTCGATGCGCGTCTGAGGGGGGCTGTACTTGATGGCGTTATCGATCAGGTTGCACAGGGCGCGCATCAACAGGGTCTGGTCGCCGCGCGTGTAGGCCACGGGCAACGGCAATCGCACGCCGAGTGCGATGTCGCGCTTGTGAGCGGACGCCCAGAACTCGTCCACGCCATCCTGCAGCAGGCTGCCCAGGTCCAGTTCCACGGCGCATATCGTCATGGATTCCGCGCGCGTCAGATGCACGAAATCATCGACAAGATGCAGCGTCCGGTTGGCCAGAGTGGCGATACGCGCCAGGGTCTCTCCCTGGTCGTCCTGTGAACTGGCTTCCTGCTTCATTTCCACGAGCGCCAGGATGGAGCTTTGCGGCGCGCGCATGTCGTGCGAGATGAACCGCAGGGTTTCTTCACGCTGGCGCTCGGCTTGGCGGATGCGCGAGATATCGGTCAGCGTCGCGACGGTGCCGGCGAAGTTGCCTTCGGCAGTATGGATGGGGGCGCATTTCAGGATGAGGTCGCGTCCGGCGTAGTCGCGCACTTCCAGATCGGCGCTCCAGGGCGACGAGGCATCCGCAGGAGGGGTCCCGCTTAGCGCCTCGGCCACGCGTTGCCGCGTCGCATCGTCCGAAATGGTCTTCTCCAGCAGATGCGTGGCGGGATGCCCCACGCGCGGCGGCCGCATGCCCAGGCGCTGGAAGTACATGACGGCGGCCTGATTGCGGAATTGCATGTGGCCTTCCTGATCGAAGACCAGCGTCGCGTCCGGCATGCCGTCCAGGCCGTCGGCCAGGAATCGCCGCAGGTTCCGCACCCGTGCCAGAGCGCGCCGCAGTTCGCCCACGCGGCTTTCAAGCGAGGCGTTGGGGCCGGTGAGCTGGGCGCGGGCCTCGTTCAGCACGGGCGGGTACTCGCGCTGCAGCCGCCGCAGTTCGTTGTCCATGTAGCGTAAGGCCGCTTCCTGGCTGCGCCAGCTCCACAGCGGATAGCACAGCGCCACGCCCACCAGGGCGGCGGTCGGCGCAAACCAGAGATAGGCATGGGCCAGCAGCATCCAGGAGGCCAGCAGGATGGCGGCGATCAAGGCAACGCTGACCAGCAGGGCGCGCTTGGGCGACAGCCGCCATAACGCCAGGCAGGCCAGCAGCACTGGCAGGGCGGAGAACAGCGCGTTCCAGGCAGGGGCCGGCCGCAGGTACGAGACGTCGTCGCGCGCCGCCTGCAGCAGGTTGGCGATGATCTCGACGCCTGACATACCGCTCAGGTCGTGCGAGACCGGCGTGGGGTAGGCGTCGCCCAGGCCGGTGGCCCAGGCGCCGACCAGCACGTACTTGCCGCGCAACGCTTCGGCCGGCACGTCGCCGCGCAGCACCGACAGGTACGAGACGGTGCGCATGTGGGCCGTCGATCCCGCGTAGGGGATCAGGATGTTGCCGTCGGGCCCTGCCCGCTGCAGCAGCTGTTGCGCCTTATCGGGCTGGCCGCCGACCGTGAGCATGGACAGCGCAAGATGGAACCGGCGTTCGCCCGAGAAATCGGCGGCCGGCGTGGCCTCCCGCACCACTCCGTCGGAATCGACGCGCGCGTTGATGAAGCCGCTTGAAGCGGCCGCCTGCGCCAGGATGGGGATGGGTGCGGCGATCGCAGACGGATTCGCCAGTCGGTCCAGCACGATGGGCAAGACGGTATGGCCGTTGCGCCGGATGCTGTCCGCAAGGATCCGGTCGTCGTTGGGGTTGACGGTGTCGCTTTCCGCGAAGATCAAGTCCAGGCCGACGGCACGCGCGCCTTGCAGGCGGTCAAGCAGCGCCGCGTGGATCGCGCGCCGCCATGGCCAGCGCCCCAGCGTATCGATGCTGGCGTCATCGATGGCGACGATCAGGATGTCGGGATCGGCGGGGCGCCCCGTCAGCGTCGCGACGCGGTCATAGAGGATCTGGTCGACCCGGCCCAGCCCGTTGAGCGAACCCAGCACGGCCGCCAGCACCGCCAGCACGACTGTCAACCACAGCGCTGAGCGCGAGGTCCGGTCAACGGCGTCGGCAGCGTCGGCCATGGGGCTCCTTTGCGTGTGGACAGGCCCTAGTATTCGGTCAGTATGACAGGCTCACCTGAGCCGCTGGCAACACCCAGCCCGTAGCTGGTCATCAGTTGGTTGGCGCCTTCGAACGTGGCCACCGCATCCTGGCCGCTGAGGCCCAGGTCATCGATGGCGCGTACCGACACGTAGTAAGTGCCGGGGCCGGGCGCGGTGAAGCGGATGTCGTTGGTCGGGAAGGCGACCGACGATACGGGAAGCGTGCCGTCGGCGTCGCGCGATACGCGCACCAGATAGCGCTGGGCACCCGCCACGGGGGCGAAGGTGCTGGTCCAGCCGCCACCGCCCGAACGTTCGGGGGCGGAGAGTTGCGGGGCGGCCAGCAGTTCGCGCACGCCCGACACGCTGCCATCGTTGCGCACGGCGGCGCCATAGCCGCGCGCCACCGCAACCGGCTTGGCCGGCGTGGTGCCGGGCGCATGGGGTTGCAAGCGCACGCTGCCTTCCAGCACTTCGCTTTGCACGCCGCCCGCACCGCTCTGCACGCGGAAACGCGTGCCGCGCACGCCGGTGACGGCGACAGGAGTGCGCACTTCAAAGCGGCCGACGCCTTGGCCGGTGGGCGCGACCGTGGATTCCACGCTGCCGCGCTGCACGTGGATGACCGAGTCTGTCAGCGCGGTGCCTTCGAATTGGCGCAGGCGCGCCAGTTCGACCGAGCCGCCGGCGGGCAGGGTGAGCTTGGATCCGTCGGCCAGCTCCAGCGTCACGAAGCCGTTCTGCGCGGTTACCACGGTGCTGCCTTCGGCCAGGTTCTGGCCCGGCCGCAGGGGTTGGCCGTTCATGTTGGCCTGGCCGCTGACGTGCAGCACGCGCGCCTCGGCGGCGCGTTCGGGAATCATCGCCAAGGGGATGCGCAACTCCAGCCCGATGGGCAGCAATTCCGGTGCGACCACCTTGTTCAGCGTCTGCAGCGGCGCCCAGTTGGCCTGGTTGCGCGTGTACTGCGTCGCCAGGTTGATCAGGGTGTCGCCTTGGCGCACGCGATAGATGAAGTCCTCGCCCAGGGCGCCGGCAGGCTGGCTGTGGGCGGGGGCGGTCAGTGCACAAGAAAGCAGGGCAAGCAAAGAAAGCGCGCGGCAGCGGCTCATGACGTTCTGTTCTCCAGGGATGCGCGCGAAGGCGTCTACGACGGGTTCGCCGGGCTGTCTTCCGACGCGCCGATCAGTTCCAGCCGGTAGCCAAGGGCGTAGGACGAGGTGAGACGCACGCCGTTTTCAGGGCGCAGCTGAAGCTTTTGCCGGATGTTCGACAAGTGCGTGTCCAGCGTGCGCGAGGTGGCGGGGATTTCCCGGTTCCAGACACATTCGGCCAGGACGTCGCGCGACATGAGGCGGCCCTGGTTGCGAAAGAACAGCAGCGCCAGCTCGAATTCCTTCGGCGCCAACGACACCGCCGCGCCATTCAGCGAGATGACGCGCGCCGCGGGTTCGATGCGATAGTTGGCGACGTCGAACGAATCATTGGCGGGCTCGGCGATCTGGCTGCGGCGCAGCAACGCCGCCACGCGGGCCAGCAACTCCAGGGGGCGAAGCGGTTTGACGATGTAATCGTCGGCGCCGGCGCGCAGACCCTCCACCAGGTCGTCTTCGCTGGACCGGTTCGTCAGGAAAATGACCGGCACGCGCGGGCCGACGTTGGCGCGCAACCAGCGCACCACATCGTCACCGTCGATATCGGGCAGATGCCAGTCCAGCAGCACCAGATCGAAGTTCTCGGTGCGCAGGGCGGCCAGCAGGTCACGGCTCTGGTGATAGCTGGTGCAGGTGTATCCCGCGGCGGTCAACACTTGGTGGATGCGCCGGGCTTGATCGAGGTCGTCTTCCAGCGACGCGATTTTCATCAAACGTGTTCTCGCGAAGGCTTGCTACGCAAGCGCGCCCTTTGGCGCCCTACTGCAAGAGGGGTGAGCGAAATTATGTAATCGAATGATAACTCGGGAGAAGCTGGGGCTGGCTACGTTGTGGAAAGAACTGTCAAACATTGCAAAGTTAACGAATCTTGACTGGAGTTGTTGCGTAACAAGCCGCCACACTGTCTCAATCGCCCCACGTTGGCTGTCACATTTCGGCAACGTGTAGCGATTTCGGGTTAGAGGTGGAAATTAGCTATGAATCAATTGCGCATACTTATGATGTCGCCGGACGAAGTGGCTCGCAACGCCGCCGTGTCCGCCTTGCTGCAGGCGGGTATTTCCGCGCGTGGCTGCTCGACGTCGCTGGAGCTGTTCGGATTGCTCAATAGCGGTATCTACGATGCCGTCGTTCTGGATGTCGGGACGTTGGGCGAAATCGGTTACGCGCTGGTCGCGCGGCTGCACGGTTCGTCTCCCATGGGAATTGTGGTTTCTGGCCGCGGCATGTCCGTGGACAGCCGCCTGCGCTGCCTGCAAAGCGGCGCCGACGCCTGCCTGACCGATCCCCAGGATCCGCGCGAACTTGCGTGCATCCTGCTTGCCCTGGCCCGGCGCCTGCCCGCCGCCCAGGAAAACCCCGTTTCCGACGAGACGGCCAACGGCCAGTGGGAACTGCGGGATCAGGGCTGGACGCTGGTCGCTCCGTCTGGCGCCACGATTTCCTTGTCGGCCAACGAGCGCCTGATCGTGCGTTCGCTGCTGGAAGTGGCGGGCAGGGCGGTGGGACGCTCGGAGCTGGGCGAGGAACTGCGGGTGGAAGGGGGCGGAGTGCGCTCCAGCGGGTCGCGCAGCATCGACGTGATCGTCAGCCGGTTGCGTCGCAAGGCGGAATTGGCCGGCGTCATGCTGCCGATCCGCACCGTCTACGGCAGCGGTTACCTATTCGCTGACCAGTAGCGCGGCCGCCCGGGTACCCTGCCCGCATACACGCCTGACGCCGGTTGCATACACTCGTTTTACCCGGGCAACACGGCGGCTTTCAGGCCGGCACGGGCGCGTTTGGACTCGTTTCAGGCTCGTTGTCAGGCCTATTTCAGGCCCGCTTTCAGACCGGCTTTCAGACCGGCTTTCAGACCGATTCGCCGCTTCACGATTTGCCGGGTACGTGACCCCATTTTTCACGACCCGCGCCGAAACCGTTGTCTTTGCGCCGCCATTTCACCGGCCGCGCGCCGCGCTGCGGCATTTACAAATTTCTTTGACAGCATCCCTTGATCTCAGTTATGCTAAAGGGCTTACTGCTTTATTTCGCGCGCAAAATCTGTTCGCTAAAGGGTAAACAGTCCAGGATCCGAAATCAAGGTGCGTCACGAGCCTTTTATTTTGGGTCCATCGGTCCGACTGCCCCCGAGGTACTCAGTTTTGTGCGTTTGTCATAGTTTGTTGGCAAGCCCGCTCTTTTACGTATATGAACGTTTGAGGCGGTTTTGCGCGAACTGCCTTCTCCGAAAGACACTCTTGAGGAGACGAGTACGTAAGTACTTACCAGTGGTACGTAAAAGGGATTTCAAAGGTCATGCCTACCATTAGCCAACTCGTGCGCAAGCCGCGCGAAGTCAGCATCATCAAAAGCAAGAGCCCCGCGCTCGAAAACTGCCCGCAACGCCGCGGCGTGTGCACTCGCGTGTACACCACCACCCCCAAGAAGCCGAACTCCGCTTTGCGTAAGGTTGCCAAAGTGCGTCTGACCAACGGTTACGAAGTCATTTCGTACATCGGCGGTGAAGGCCACAACCTGCAAGAGCACTCGGTGGTTCTGGTGCGTGGCGGTCGTGTGAAGGACTTGCCCGGTGTGCGTTATCACATCGTGCGCGGTTCCCTCGACCTGCAAGGCGTCAAGGATCGTAAGCAAGCCCGCTCGAAGTACGGCGCCAAGCGCCCGAAGAAGGCTTAATAACGAGTCAGCAGTACCCCCGCGTGGCGGAAGTCCGTCACTAGGGAAGTGCGACCGCGCCCTCCGGTTTCTGGGATGGAGTGCGGCACGTAAGGGGTCGTCCCAATGGGCGGCCATGGCCGTGTAATGAAACACGGTTCAACTGAACAGACACAAGGAAGCAACAATGCCCCGTCGTCGCGAAGTACCCAAGCGCGAGATTCTGCCCGATCCCAAGTTCGGCAGCGTCGAACTCGCCAAGTTCATGAACGTCGTCATGCTGGACGGCAAGAAGGCCGTCGCCGAGCGCATCGTTTACGGTGCCCTCGAGCAAGTGCAAACCAAGACCGGCAAAGAGCCGATCGAAGTTTTCAGCCTGGCGATCAACAACATCAAGCCGATCGTCGAAGTGAAGAGCCGCCGCGTTGGCGGTGCCAACTACCAAGTGCCGGTTGAAGTGCGCCCCGTGCGCCGCCTGGCCCTGGCTATGCGTTGGCTCCGTGAAGCCGCTAAGAAGCGTGGCGAGAAGTCGATGGATCTGCGTCTTGCTGGCGAACTGATCGACGCCTCCGAAGGTCGTGGCGCCGCGATGAAGAAGCGCGAAGACACGCACAAGATGGCAGAGGCCAACAAGGCCTTCAGCCATTTCCGCTGGTAATTTAAGGACTAATCCACCATGGCCCGCAAAACCCCGATCGAGCGCTATCGCAACATTGGTATCTCTGCGCACATCGATGCAGGGAAGACCACCACGACCGAACGTATCCTGTTCTACACCGGCGTCAATCACAAGATTGGCGAAGTGCATGATGGCGCAGCCACCATGGACTGGATGGAACAAGAGCAAGAGCGTGGCATCACCATTACGTCGGCAGCAACGACGGCGTTTTGGCGTGGCATGGCGAAGAACTATCCCGAACACCGCATCAACATCATCGACACCCCGGGGCACGTGGACTTCACCATTGAGGTGGAACGTTCCATGCGCGTCCTGGACGGTGCTTGCATGGTCTACTGCGCAGTGGGTGGCGTTCAGCCCCAGTCCGAAACCGTGTGGCGCCAAGCCAACAAGTACGGCGTGCCGCGTCTGGCCTTCGTCAACAAGATGGACCGCACCGGCGCCAACTTCTTCAAGGTCTATGACCAGCTGAAGAATCGCCTGCGCGCCAATCCCGTGCCGATCGTGATCCCGATCGGTGCCGAAGACACGTTCCAAGGCGTGGTCGACCTGGTCAAGATGAAGGCGATCATTTGGGACGAAGCCAGCCAAGGCATCAAGTTCGACTACCACGAGATCCCCGCTGAACTGGTTGATCAAGCCAACGAATGGCGTGAAAAGCTGGTTGAAGCCGCCGCTGAGTCGTCGGAAGAACTGATGAACAAGTACCTGGAAACGGGTTCCTTGGACGAAGAAGAAATCAACCTGGCCATCCGCCAACGCACCATCGCTGGCGAAATCCAGCCGATGCTGTGCGGCACCGCCTTCAAGAACAAGGGCGTGCAGCGCATGCTGGATGCCGTCATCGACTACCTGCCTTCGCCCGTGGACATTCCCGCGGTTGACGGCATGGACGACGATGGCAATCCCGTCAAGCGTGAAGCTGACGATGGCGAGAAGTTCTCGGCTCTGGCATTCAAGCTGATGAGCGATCCGTTCGTGGGTCAATTGACCTTCGTGCGCGTTTACTCGGGCGTCCTGAAGTCGGGCGATACGGTCTACAACCCCATCAAGGGCAAGAAGGAACGTATCGGCCGCATTCTGCAGATGCACGCGAACAACCGCGAAGAAATCAAGGAAGTGTTGGCAGGCGACATCGCCGCTGTGGTGGGTCTGAAAGACGTGACCACCGGCGAAACGCTGTGCGACATCGACTCCCACATCCTGCTCGAACGCATGATTTTCCCCGAGCCCGTGATTTCGCAGGCCGTGGAACCGAAGTCGAAGGCTGACCAGGAAAAGATGGGTCTGGCGCTGTCGCGTCTGGCTCAGGAAGATCCGTCGTTCCGCGTGCGCAGCGACGAAGAATCCGGCCAAACCATCATTTCCGGCATGGGCGAGCTTCACCTGGAAATTCTGGTCGACCGCATGAAGCGTGAGTTCGGCGTTGAAGCCAACGTCGGCAAGCCGCAAGTGGCCTACCGTGAAACCATCCGCAAGACCTGCGACGAAGTGGAAGGCAAGTTCGTCAAGCAGTCGGGCGGCCGCGGCCAGTACGGTCACGTGGTGCTGAAGGTCGAGCCGTTGCCTCCTGGCGGTGGTTTCGAATTCGTGGACGCCATCAAGGGCGGTGTGGTTCCTCGCGAATACATCCCCGCAGTGGACAAGGGCATCCAGGAAACGCTGCCTTCGGGCGTGTTGGCTGGCTACCCGATCGTCGACGTCAAGGTCACGCTGTTCTTCGGTTCGTACCACGATGTGGACTCGAACGAAAACGCGTTCAAGATGGCCGGCTCCATGGCATTCAAGGAAGGTCTGCGCAAGGCCAGCCCCGTGCTGCTGGAACCGATGATGGCCGTTGAAGTCGAAACGCCGGAAGACTACGCTGGTACCGTGATGGGCGATCTGTCCTCGCGTCGCGGCATGGTCCAAGGCATGGACGACATGGTCGGCGGCGGCAAGACCATCAAGGCTGAAGTGCCCCTGGCCGAGATGTTCGGTTACGCCACGAACCTGCGTTCGCTGACGCAAGGTCGTGCCACGTACACGATGGAATTCAAGCATTACTCCGAGGCTCCCAAGAACGTCGCTGACGAAGTCATCGCCGCTCGGGCCAAGTAAATAACCCTAGCCAGGTCCGCCCATCCGGGCGGCCTGGCAGATTCAAGTTTCCTTGAAAGTTAAAGGATAGAGATCATGGCAAAAGGCAAGTTTGAACGTACCAAGCCGCACGTGAACGTGGGTACGATTGGTCACGTTGACCACGGCAAAACGACGTTGACGGCAGCTATCACGACCGTTCTGTCGAACAAGTTCGGTGGCGAAGCCAAGGGCTACGACCAGATCGATGCGACTCCTGAAGAAAAGGCTCGCGGCATCACGATCAACACCGCCCACGTCGAGTACGAAACGGAAGCGCGTCACTACGCGCACGTTGACTGCCCGGGCCACGCTGACTATGTGAAGAACATGATCACGGGCGCGGCGCAAATGGACGGCGCGATCCTGGTTGTGTCGGCCGCTGACGGCCCGATGCCGCAAACGCGTGAACACATCCTGCTGAGCCGCCAAGTTGGCGTGCCGTACATCATCGTCTTCCTGAACAAGGCTGACATGGTTGACGACGCCGAGCTGCTCGAGCTGGTGGAAATGGAAGTTCGCGAACTTCTGTCGAAGTACGACTTCCCGGGTGATGACACCCCGATCGTCAAGGGTTCGGCCAAGCTGGCGCTGGAAGGCGACAAGGGCGAACTGGGCGAACAGGCCATCATGAACCTGGCTGCCGCTCTGGATTCGTACATCCCGACGCCTGAGCGTGCCGTTGACGGCGCGTTCCTGATGCCGGTTGAAGACGTGTTCTCGATCTCGGGTCGTGGCACGGTGGTGACCGGCCGTATCGAACGCGGCGTGGTCAAGGTCGGCGAAGAAATCGAAATCGTGGGTCTGGTTCCGACGGTCAAGACGACTTGCACGGGCGTTGAAATGTTCCGCAAGCTGCTCGACCAAGGTCAAGCCGGCGACAACGTGGGCATCCTGCTGCGCGGCACCAAGCGTGAAGACGTCCAGCGCGGCCAAGTTCTGGCCAAGCCGGGCTCGATCACCCCGCACACGGACTTCACGTCCGAGGTGTACATCCTGTCCAAGGAAGAAGGCGGCCGTCACACTCCGTTCTTCCAAGGCTATCGTCCCCAGTTCTACTTCCGCACGACGGACGTGACGGGCACGATCGAGCTGCCGGCCGACAAGGAAATGGTTCTGCCGGGCGACAACGTGGCCATGACGGTCAAGCTGTTGGCTCCCATCGCCATGGAAGAAGGTCTGCGTTTCGCCATCCGTGAAGGCGGTCGTACCGTCGGCGCCGGCGTCGTCGCCAAGATCCTGAAGTAATTCGGATCACTTAAGCAGCAAACAATCAGCGAGGGCGCATCGTCGCCTTCGCCTCTCGTTCTTTAGGAAACGCCATGAAAAACCAAAAGATCCGTATCCGCTTGAAAGCCTTCGATTACAAGCTGATCGATCAATCGGCCGCTGAAATCGTCGACACCGCCAAGCGTACCGGCGCCGTCGTCCGCGGTCCGGTGCCGCTGCCCACGCGTATCCGTCGCTACGACGTTCTGCGTTCGCCGCACGTCAACAAGACGTCGCGTGACCAGTTCGAAATCCGTACCCATCAGCGCTTGATGGACATCGTTGATCCCACCGACAAGACCGTTGACGCGCTGATGCGTCTGGACCTGCCGGCCGGCGTCGACGTCGAAATCGCGCTGCAGTAAGGCGTACCGGGCCTGCTACCTTCGCCGGTAGGCTCGAAAAAATGGCCGTATTCCTTCGGGAGTGCGGCCATTTTGTTTTTTCAGCGGTGTTTGGCGGTGATCCGCCGCAGGCATGGCGTCCGAACTTTCGCGGCCCTGTCCGCAGGTTAGCGGGCGCTCACTGTCCCAGCAGGGACCTGTTTTCGAGGTCGCTGGCGGCGCCGTGCCACACTGTGGCAAAACTGCCGCTGGGCACACGCCCCAAGAGGGCTAAGTGCTTGTGCTGACTGGAAAAATCGTGCTAATATGCCAAGCTTGCCATTTTGTGGCAAGACTGACTATGGGAACGGGATGGCGGGATGGGCTAAAACCCAACTGATCCCCCCAAATTACTCCCCAACCCAGGTTAAACATAGTCGTAGGGCAAAGGCCGTTACCTTTTGCCCGATTAGCCCCGACCAATCGCAGTCGGGAATGGAGAAAACGATGTCGAATTCGACACCCACGCCCGCCGCTCACCGGCTGGGGCTGGTGGGTCGCAAGGTCGGCATGACCCGCATTTTTACCGAGGAAGGTGAATCCATCCCGGTGACCGTGCTGGACGTGTCGAACAACCGCGTGACCCAAGTTAAGTCGCAGGAAACCGACGGCTACGCCGCGATCCAAGTGACTTATGGCACTCGTCGTGCCTCGCGTGTGGTTCAGCCGCAAACGGGCCACTACGCCAAAGCCGGCGTTGAAGCCGGTAGCATCCTCAAAGAATTCCGCCTGGATCCCGCCCGCGCTGCTGAATTTGCAGCCGGTACCGTGATCGCCGTGGAATCCGTGTTCGAAGCCGGCCAACAGGTCGACGTGACGGGCACGACCATTGGTAAAGGCTTCGCCGGTACCATCAAGCGTCACCACTTCGGTTCGCAACGCGCTTCGCACGGTAACTCCCGTTCGCACCGCGTTCCCGGCTCGATTGGTCAAGCACAAGATCCGGGCCGTATTTTCCCGGGTAAGCGCATGGCTGGTCACCTGGGTGATGTCACCCGCACCGTTCAAAACCTCGACGTCGTTCGCGTTGACGTTGAGCGCGGCCTGCTGCTGGTCAAGGGCGCTGTCCCCGGCCACGCTGGCGCCGACATCGTCGTGCGCCCGGCCATCAAGGCCCCGGCCAAGAAGGGAGCGTAAGTAAATGGATCTCAAGCTCCTGAACGACCAAGGTCAGGCCGCTGCTACGTTCAGCGCGCCCGATACGATCTTCGGCCGTGACTTCAACGAAGCACTGATTCATCAGATCGTGGTGGCTTTCCAAGCCAATGCCCGTGCCGGCAACCGCGCTCAGAAGGATCGTGCCGAAGTTAAGCACTCGACCAAGAAGCCCTGGCGCCAGAAGGGTACCGGCCGCGCACGCGCTGGTATGACTTCGTCGCCGCTGTGGCGTGGCGGTGGTCGGATTTTCCCGAACTCGCCCGAAGAGAACTTCAGCCAGAAGGTCAACAAGAAGATGTACCGCGCCGGGATCCGTTCGATCTTGTCGCAACTGGCTCGTGAAGACCGTATCGCCGTTGTCGAATCGTTTGATCTGGAATCGCCCAAGACCAAGGCTGCTGCTGCAAAGCTGAAGAGCCTGGGCCTGGACTCGGTCCTGATCATCACCGACAGCGTTGATGAGAATGTTTACCTCGCCACCCGCAACCTGCCGCACGTTGCTGTTGTCGAGCCCCGTTATGCCGATCCGTTGTCGCTGGTCCACTACAAGAAAGTGCTGATCACCAAGCCGGCCATCGCTCAACTCGAGGAGATGCTGGGATGAACGCTGAACGCTTGATGCAAGTCATTCTGGCTCCGATCGTGACCGAAAAGGCCACGTTCGTCGCTGAGAAGAATCAGCAAGTCGCTTTCCGTGTCGTGGCTGACGCTACCAAGCCGGAAATCAAGGCTGCCGTCGAACTGCTCTTCAAGGTGCAGGTCGAGTCCGTGCAGGTCCTCAACCGTAAGGGCAAAGTCAAGCGCTTTGGCCGATTCGTTGGCCGTCGCCGTAATGAGCGCAAGGCTTACGTGTCGCTCAAGGACGGCCAGGAAATCGACTTTGCGGAGGTGAAGTAAATGGCCCTCGTAAAAGTTAAGCCGACTTCGGCCGGCCGCCGTGGCATGGTGAAGGTTGTCAGTCCCAACCTGCACAAGGGTGAGCCCTACGCGCCGCTGCTGGAAAAGAAGACCCGTGGTTCTGGCCGTAACAACAACGGTCACATCACGATCCGCCATCGTGGCGGCGGTCACAAGCAACACTACCGCTTGGTCGACTTCCGTCGTGATAAGGACGGTATCCCGGCGAAGGTTGAGCGTCTGGAATATGACCCCAACCGTACGGCGCACATCGCTCTGCTGTGCTACGCCGACGGCGAACGTCGTTACATCATCGCTCCGCGTGGTCTGGAAGTGGGTGCCACTGTGCTGTCGGGCATCGAAGCCCCGATCCGCGCCGGCAACACCCTGCCGATCCGCAACATCCCGGTGGGTACGACGATTCACTGCGTCGAAATGCTGCCTGGCAAGGGTGCTCAGATGGTCCGCTCGGCTGGCGCTTCCGCCGTCCTGCTGGCTCGCGAAGGCATCTACGCTCAGGTTCGTCTGCGCTCGGGTGAAGTCCGCCGTGTGCACATCGAATGCCGCGCCACCATTGGTGAAGTCGGTAACGAAGAACACAGCCTGCGCCAAATCGGCAAGGCCGGTGCAATGCGTTGGCGTGGTATCCGCCCGACGGTCCGTGGCGTTGCCATGAACCCGGTGGATCACCCGCACGGTGGCGGTGAAGGCCGTACCGGTGAAGCACGCGAACCGGTCAGCCCGTGGGGTACTCCGGCGAAGGGTTTCAAGACCCGTCGCAACAAGCGGACGAACAATATGATCGTCCAACGGCGCAAGCGCAAGTAAGAGGCGAACACTATGTCACGTTCGATCAAGAAAGGCCCGTTTGTCGATGCTCACCTGATCAAAAAGGTGGACACGGCCGTCGCGGGCAAAGACAAGAAGCCGATCAAGACCTGGTCGCGTCGTTCCACGATCCTGCCCGAGTTCATCGGTCTGACGATCGCTGTGCACAACGGCAAGCAGCATGTCCCCGTGTACATCAACGAGAACATGGTCGGTCACAAGCTGGGCGAGTTCGCGCTGACCCGTACGTTCAAGGGTCACGCTGCGGACAAGAAGGCGAAGAGGTAAGCGATGGAAACTACTGCCATTATCCGTGGGGTGCACATCTCGGCACAGAAGACCCGTCTGGTTGCGGACTTGATCCGTGGTCAGAAGGTCGGCCGTGCGCTGGAGATCCTCACCTTCTCGCCGAAGAAGGCTGCCGTCATCCTGAAGAAGGCTGTCGAGTCCGCCATCGCCAACGCCGAGCACAACGACGGCGCCGATATCGACGAACTGAAAGTCACCACGATTTTTGTGGACAAGGCTCAGTCGATGAAGCGCTTCTCCGCTCGCGCCAAGGGCCGCGGCAACCGTATCGAGAAGCAGACCTGCCATATCACGGTCAAGGTCGGAGCTTAAGGAGTCACGATGGGTCAGAAAATTCACCCCACTGGGTTCCGTCTCGCGGTCACCCGTAATTGGTCCTCGCGTTGGTTCGCCGACGACAAGGCCTTCGGCACGATGCTTGCCGAAGACATTCGCGTTCGCGAGTACCTGAAGAAGAAGCTCAAGAGCGCCTCCGTTGGTCGCGTGATCATCGAGCGTCCGGCCAAGAATGCCCGCATCACCGTCTACTCGGCTCGTCCGGGCGTGGTGATCGGCAAGCGCGGCGAAGACATCGAAAGCCTGAAGGCTGATCTGCAGCGTCTGATGGGCGTGCCCGTGCACGTCAACATCGAAGAAATCCGCAAGCCGGAAACCGATGCTCAACTGATCGCCGACTCGATCTCGCAACAGCTCGAGAAGCGCATCATGTTCCGTCGCGCAATGAAGCGCGCGATGCAGAACGCAATGCGTCTGGGTGCCCAAGGCATCAAGATCATGAGCGCCGGCCGTCTGAACGGTATCGAAATTGCCCGCACCGAGTGGTATCGCGAAGGCCGTGTGCCGCTGCACACCCTCAAGGCCAATATCGACTACGGCACCTCCGAAGCCCACACGACCTATGGCGTGATCGGCATCAAGGTCTGGGTCTACAAGGGCGACATGCTGGCTAACGGCGAATTGCCGCCGGAAACCGCTGCCCCGCGCGAAGAAGAACGTCGTCCGCGCCGCGCTCCGCGTGGTGATCGTCCGGACGGTGCTCGCACCGGTCGTCCGGGTGGTCGTGGTCGTGGTGGTCCCCGCAAGGCGGACGCTGCTCCGGCGCCTGAAGGAGAATAACCATGCTGCAACCCTCTCGCAGAAAGTATCGCAAAGAGCAGAAGGGCCGCAACACCGGTCTGGCGACCCGTGGTACCCACGTGTCGTTCGGCGAATTCGGTCTGAAGGCCACCGGCCGTGGCCGTCTGACCGCTCGCCAGATCGAAGCCGCTCGTCGTGCTATCAATCGTCACATCAAGCGTGGCGGCCGTATCTGGATTCGCATTTTCCCGGATAAGCCCATCTCGCAGAAGCCCGCCGAAGTCCGTATGGGTAACGGTAAGGGCAATCCTGAGTACTGGGTCGCTGAAATTCAGCCCGGCAAAGTGCTCTACGAAATGGAAGGTGTGAGCGAAGAGATCGCGCGTGAAGCTTTCCGCCTGGCCGCTGCCAAGCTGCCGATTTCGACCACGTTCGTCGCGCGTCATATCGGTGCTTAAGGAGTACTAACATGAAAGCTAGCGAACTCCGTTCGAAAGACGCCGCCGAGCTCGGCAAAGAGCTCGAAAGCCTGCTGAAGGCACAATTCGGTCTGCGTATGCAGAAGGCCACGCAGCAACTGGCCAACACCAGCCAGCTGCGCAACGTGCGTCGCGACATTGCGCGCGTTCGTACCTTGCTGACCGAGAAGGCAGGGAAATAAACATGAGCGAAACTCAAAACACCCAAGTGGCCAAGCGCCAGCGTACGCTGGTTGGCAAGGTCGTCAGCAACAAGATGGACAAGACTGTCGTTGTGCTCGTCGAGCGCCGCGTCAAGCACCCCATCTTCGGCAAGATCATCGTGCGCTCCGCGAAGTACAAGGCACACGACGAATCGAACCAATTCAACGAAGGCGATACGGTTGAAATCGCTGAAGGCCGTCCCATCTCGCGCTCGAAGTCGTGGCGTGTGGTGCGTCTGGTTGAAGCCGCACGTATCATCTAAGTAGTCATCGGAACGGTTCGCCGTTCTGATATAAAACGGCAAGGGCTAAACCCCTTGCCGTTTTTTTTCGTCTTTGAGATCTATGCCAATGCGGGTAAATGACATCGTGCGCAGCGCCCTGATGGCCGGCATGCTTGGCGCGGCGCTATGCGCGGCCACCGCTGCCACGGCGCAACGCGCCGATTCCGGCGCCGACGTGACGGCAGCCTCGCCGGTGGATGATCCGCGCGCGGGCAAGAACGTCTTGAACGCGGGGCCCGAGCCGCGCGTCAAGCTTCCCGCTGGATCGTCGGACCACGCCGCCATCTTCGGCACGGACAACGAGGACGAGCAGGCGTTGGCGTCGCAAGAGCAAGCGCTGCAGGCGCAGCGCAATCAACTGATGTTGCTTGAACGGCTGCTCAAGCAGAAACCCGTGGATGCGGCGACGGCGCCGCCTGCCATGATGCCGTTGAACACCGGCTCCGCGATGAAGCCCCTGGCGCCGACCCCGGCCGGCTCGCAACTGGACCGCGGCAAGATCGATGAGATGCAGCGGCGTGTCGACGGTCTGCGGCGCGAAGCAGACACGCTACGCCAGAGCGGAAAGTAGGGCGGCGGATCGCGCCCTGGCGCCGCGCGTGGCTCCGTTCATGGGAATCAATGCCGCCGCGCCAGTTCGCGCAGCCGTCCCGCGATGCCTGTCGGGAAGTAATACACCGACACCACGAACAGGATGCCCAGCCATAGCAGCCAGCGGTCCGGCTCGAACAGCAGGGCCAGCGGCGCCACGCCGGAGACGGCATCGTGGATCACGTGCAGGCCGTCCTGCAGATAGCTCTGCGCAAACACGAAGAGGCTGGCGCCCACCACGGCGCCGTACATGGTGCCCATGCCACCGATCACCAGCATCAGCAGGATGTTCAGCATGATCTCGAACGACAGCGAGGTGTCCGGGCCGTTGTAGCGCAGCCAAAGCGCGTACATGGCGCCGGCCAGCGTGGCGAAGGCGGCCGCCAGCAGATTGGACAGGCTGCGGTACAGCACCGTGCGATACCCGATGGCTTCGGCGCGGAAGGGGTTTTCGCGAATGGCTTGCAGCACCCGGCCAAACGGCGAATTCACGATACGCAGCAGCATCAGGAACAGTACCGCGCAGACCGCGGCGATCAGGTAGTAGGTGATGATGCGGCCGTCGACCGTGACGCCGAACAGCGGTTCTGACAGCGGCCGGAACGCCGGACGCAGTATCTGGGGCACCTTGAAATTCAGGCCGTCTTCGCCGCCGGTGAAGTCCGACAGCTGCGACACCAGCGTCTGGAACGCGGCCGCGACCGCCAGCGTGATCATGGCGTAGAAGATCGCGCGCACCCGCAGGCTGGCAAGCCCGATCAACAGGGCGAAGGCCAGCGATACGACCAATGCGCCACCGACGCCGGCGAATACCGCGGCCCAGCCTGGCTCCATCCGGATGCTGGCGATCGCCACACCGTAGGCGCCGATGCCGAAGAACATGGTGTGCGCGAAGCTCACGATGCCCGTGTAGCCCAGCAGCAGGTCGTAACTGGCCACGAGGATCACGAACACCAGGATCTTGGCGGCGACCGCCAACGATTTGGGGCCGGGAAAGAGAAACGGCGCCGCGGCAAGCAGGGCGACAACGGCAATCAGCGCGAGCGCCAGGAGGGTGCTGCGCGGCGGGTCGCCGGAGAGCAGGCGGAAAGACATGTCGGCGGGCTCCTAGCGGTTCGTGACCGGATATACGCCTTGTGGACGCCACAACAGAATGGCGACCATCAGCGCGATATTCGAGAACAGGGCGGCTTTGGGTACGAGAAAGCCGGTGTAGTTGGCCATCAGGCCCACCAGCAGCGCCCCGATGAGGCAACCCACGGTCGAGCCCAGCCCGCCGATCATGATCACGATGAAGATCAGCACGTTCACCTGCGCGCCCAGCTGCGGCACCACCGACTGTTGATACATGCCCCACAGCACGCCGCCCAGCCCGGCGAGCATCGACCCGGCGACGAAGACACCGACGAACAGGTGCCGGATGCGGTAGCCCAGGCTTTCCACCATTTCGCGGTCTTCCACGCCGGCGCGTATCAACAAACCCAGCTTGGTGCGGTTCAGCAGCCACAGCATGCCGCCCAGTACCAGGATGCCGACGGCCAGCGCCACGATCCGGAACTTCTCGATCGCCGCATCTCCCAGCAGGAATGCGCCGCGCAACGCCTCGGGCAGCGGCAGGGACAGCGTCTGCGGTCCCCAGATCATCTTGATGATCTCTTCACCGATGATCATGCCGCCCATGGTGATCAGGATCTGCTTCAGGTGCTGGCCATACACCGGCCGCACGATCACGCGTTCGAACGCCAGGCCCACGGCACCCGCCACCAGCATGCCCACGATCATGGCGGGCAGCACCGCAGCCAGGTTCATCCACAGGCTGCCTGTCTGGGTCCAGTCGGCCATGCCGCCAAGCACCGTCGCCGCCATGTAGGCGCCGATGGCGATGAAGAGGCCGTGCCCGAAGTTCAGGACGTCCATCAGGCCGAACACCAGCGTCATGCCCGAGGCCACGATGAAGATGATCATGCCCATCGCCAGGCCCGCGAGCGTCAGCGTGACCCAGGTTGAAAAGGAGCCCACCAGCGGCAACGCGATGGCGGCCAGCGCGGCGACGAGCAGCACGGGGCGCAGGTCCGCGCGGGTGCGGGGCAACGGGGTATCGATATCCAGGGTGCTCATTGATGGCTTCCCAACGACAGGCCAAGCAGGCGTGTCTGTAGTGCTTCGTCTTGCGCGAGCTCGCGCATGCTGCCCGCATGGACGACGCGGCCGTTGTCCATGATCGCGACATGATCGCCGACCTGCTGCGCGAAGTTGAAGTTCTGTTCGACCAGCAGGATGGTGGTGGACGCTTCCTTGAGTTCGAGGAAGGCATCGATCATGTTCTGGATGATGGCGGGCGCAAGCCCCTTGCTGGGCTCGTCGATCAGCAGCAGCCGGCGCGGCTCGATGATGGCCCGGGCCACCGCCAGCATCTGCTTCTGGCCGCCCGACAGCTTGCCGGCTGGATGCAGCCAGAATTTCTTGAGCGCAGGAAAAAAACCGAAGATCCATTCCAGCCGCGCGGTGTCGAGCTGGTCTGCGCTGCGCGCCTGCCGCGCGGCGAGCAAGATGTTCTCCTTCACGGACAAGTCTGCAAAGATGCCCATGTTCTCGGGCACGTAGGCCATGCCCATGCGCGCCATGTCGGGCGGCGATTTGCGTGTGCCGGGTCCGCCGATGGGCGTGCCGTCAAACGTCACCTGGCCTTGCGAGGCCCGCCACAATCCCATGATCGTGCGCAGCGTGGTGGTCTTGCCGGCGCCGTTGCGGCCCAGCAGCATGGTGACGCCCGCGGATGGCACAGCCAGGTCGACGCCGTGCAGGATGTGGTACGCGCCGATGTGGGTATGCACCCCTTGCAGTTCCAGCAGCATCGGGGCGCTCATGCCGGGGTCTCCGTCGGGCTCATGCCCAGATAGGCCTGCTGCACGATGGGCGAGGCGATCACGGTGGCGGGGTCGCCGTCCGCCATCAACCGGCCGTTGTGCAGCACGACGATCCGGTCGGCCAGCTCGCGCACCACATCCATCTTGTGCTCCACCAGCAGGATCGTCTTGGTTCGGTCGTTCTTGATTTCGCGGATCAGTTCCAACACCACCGGCACGTCGTCCACGCTCATGCCGGCGGTCGGCTCATCGAACATGAACACCTGTGGTTCCAGCGCGATCAGCATCGCGATTTCCAGCTTGCGCTGGTCGCCATGCGGCAGGTCCGCGGCGGCGTGGTCGCGGCGCGCGGACAAGCGGGTGCGGTCGAGCAAGGCATCCGCGCGGGCCAAGAGCTGGCGATCGTCGTCCCAGGTGCGCCAGAAGCGGATCTGGCGCCAGCTCATGCCCTGCTGGCGCGATTGCAGCGCCAAGCGCACGTTCTCATGCACCGACAAACGCGGGAACAACTGCGTCAGCTGGAACGCGCGGCCCAGGCCGGCGTGCATGCGTGCCGGCGCCGACAGCGAGGTCAGGTCCCGGCCATTCAGCCGCACCGACCCGGCGCTTGCGCGCAACTGGCCAGAGATCAAATTGAAGTAGGTGGTCTTGCCCGCGCCGTTGGGGCCGACGATGGCCGTCAGCGTGCCAGGCGCATAACTGCAGCTGACGTCATTGACGGCCACGTGCCCGCCGAAACGGATGGTGAGCGATTGGGTTTCCAACATCGCAGCGGCGTGCCTTCAGCGTTTGTTCTGGATCGGCACGCTCATCTGGTCGGGCGTGATTTCCTTGACCAGGTCCTGCACCGCCCATGGCACCGAGGGATCGTTCTTGATGCGGAAGTGGTACATGCTTTGCATGGCCTGGTGATCTTCGGGCCGGAACGTCATCTTGCCCTTGGGCGTGTCGAAGCTCATGCCCTCCATGGCCTTGATGAGCTTGTCCGTATCCGAATCGCCGGCGGTCTTGTTCAGGGCCGCCACGATGGCGATCCCGGACGACATGCCGCCCGCCGTGAAGAAGTCGGGCGGCTGGCCGTAGCGCTTCTGGTGTTCGGCGACCAGCCAGTCATTGATCGGATTCTTGGGAATGCCGTAGTAGTAATAGGTGGCGCCTTCCATGCCCGCCAGCGATTTCAGCGGCGTCATCGCGGCCAGCGTATTGCCGCCCGTGGCGATTTCAATGCCGAAGCGCTTGGGGTCCAGATCAGCGATCTTGAAGGGGTTGCCCGCGCCCGCCCACAGGATGAAAATGATCTTGCGGCCAGGCTTGTCTTTCAACGCATCGAACAGCCGCTGCGCGCCCGCCGTGAAATCGGTGGCGTTGGCGGGCAGGTATTCCTCGTGCACGATCTTGGCGTTCTTCAGCGCGCCCTTGAAGGCTTTCACGCCGTCGCGGCCGAAGGCATAGTCTTGCGCCAGCATGGCGATGGACGTGCCCGCCTGGTCGAACGCCACTGCGTTGGCGATGGCGTCCTGCGACGAATTGCGGCCAGTGCGGAAGATGTACTTGTTCCACTTTTCTCCCGTGATGGAGTCCGCCACGGCGGGTTCCACCAGCAAGATCTTTTCATACTCTTCGGCAATCGGCAGCATGGCCAGCGCCACGCCGGACGAGGTCGGGCCGACGGCGATGTCGGCGTTGTCGTCCGCGTAGGCGGACGCCAGCTGCGCGCGGGCCACGTCGGGCTTGCCCTGGTTGTCCTTTTCAATCACGCGGATCTTGCGGCCCGCCACGGTCATCGTGCCTTGGGTGGCGTATTCCAGGCCCAGCATCAGGCCGTTCTGCGTCTGTTTGGCGTAGGCCTCCAGCGGCCCCGTCTTGTCATAGACGTGGGCGACGACGAAGTCTTTCGCCGCGGCCGCCGAATTCATGCAGAGGGCTGCCAGCGCGGCAAGCAGAATGCGATTCATGGATGTCTCCTGTTGTCAGCGGGCGAGGCCGGCCGCCGTGTGGTCATGCATGGGGTCCGGCGTGGCAAGGAACCGGCGGATGGCGTCGATCTGCGGCGCCACGTTCAGCGCAGGCGCATGGCCGCAATCGGGGAAGTCGATGCGCGTCGCGCGCGGTCCGCGCTGCGTCATCGCGTGCGCGACTTCGGGCAGCAGCAGATCGGACTCGGCGCCGCGCAGCAGCAGCACCGGCATGCGCAGCGAGTCGTAGCCGCGCCAGCGGTTGTAGTCGTCGGGGTGATGGCTGAACTGCCCCACGATGGCAGGGTCGTAGTGCGCGGTGACGCGGCCGTCCGGCAGACGGCGTACCGATGTCTCGGCCATCCGGCGCCATTGCTCGTCGCTTTGCCACCCATAGGGCTTGTAGGCGACGCGCAGCCAGGCTTCCAGTTCGGTGACGGTGTCGAACGCGGGCGGATTGCCGGCGTACGCCAGGATACGGTCGATGGCGGGCTGGGGCAGTTCGGGGCCGATGTCGTTGACGACCAGATGCGAGATCCGGCCGCAGAGCGTCGTGGCGGCGGCGTGCATGCCGGTGGCGCCACCCATCGACGTGCCGACCCAGCGCACGCGCGCAAGCGACAGGCTGTCCGCGAGGGAACGGGCCAGGCGCGCGTAGAAATCCAGTTGGTACTCGGCGACGGGGTCCGGGCTCCACTGCGACAGGCCGCGGCCGATCGTGTCGGGGCAGATGACGTGGTAGTCATCCGCCAGCGCGTTGGCCAGTTCGTCGAAGTCGCGGCCTGTGCGGGCCAGGCCGTGCCACATGATGACGGGGGGCGCGCCGGCGTCGCCCCATTCGGTCACGTGCAGCTCGCGGCCTTCGCAGCGCAGATAGCGCGAAGCCGGCGTGTGGCGGGCGGCCGTTGCGGGCGCGTGTGCCATGAGTCTCCTCCCGGGTTGTCCAGGTTGTGTGCTTATCGGGCTGACTATAGACTTGCGCCAAACGCATCCACAATGCGCCGCGCACCCCAGAGCAGGGTGAGTCAAGAAGTTGTAGACGCAAGATCAATTTGCGCTTCCCGCCGCGTACAGGAGACCGCGCCATGTCCGATACGGAATTCGCCATTTCGGCCAGCGCCGGCGCCGAGCGGCGCGAGCAATGGCGCGAGGCGCTGTCGGATGCGTTCGGTCCGTTCGAAGTCCATGGCGGCATGCCGGCCCATTTTGCCGGGCATGTGCGCTACGCGCGCCGCGCCAGCCTGCAGTTCAATGACCTGCACTATCAGGGACAGAAGCTGGAGCGCACGGCGGGCAACGTGTCGCGGCTGGACCAGGAGTTCTATACCTTCGGCCTGCCGCTGGCCGGTCCGTTGGCCGTGCGGCAGCAGGGCCGCGAGTTCCAGGTGGAGCCGGGCTGCGTGTACCTGATGAACCAGAGCCTGCCCTACCAGGCGACGGCGGTTGGGGCGTCGGGCTATCGCAGCCTGAGCGTGTCGTTCCCGCGCAGCGCGCTGTCGCAACGGGATTCCCGCATCGGCGCCTTCTACAAGCTGCGCGTCGACGACGGGTCACCGCGCGGCGCGATGCTGGCCAGCTATATGGACCACCTGTTCAAGGGCATGGAGGGCTGGTCCGATACCGAAGTGACGGAACTGGGCGAACGCCTGATCGACCTGATCGTGCTGTTCCTGGTGCAGTCGGGGCAGGGGCATGCGTCGGAATCCGATAGCAGCGTCACGGTGGCCCACCGGCAGCGCGTGCTGGCCTATATCCGGCAGCATCTGGCCGACCCGGCGTTGTCGCCGCAGCAGGTGGCGCAGGGCTGCGGCGTGTCGGTGGCCTACCTGCACCGCATCCTGCGCGCAGGCGGCCTGTCGGCGGAGTCCTTCATCTTCGATCAGCGCCTGGACAAATGCCGCGACCTGTTGCTGAGCCCGCAGCATCGCCATCGCAGCATCGCCGAACTGGCGTACCAAGTGGGCTTTTCGCATCCCTCGCATTTCAGCCGCCTGTTCAAGCAGCGTTTCGGCATGACGCCGCGGGACATGCGGGCAAGTTCGTAGGGCGCGCCGGGATCCCGGCGGGGCATCAGCCCCCGTAGACCTTCGTCAATATCCACGCGGTCAGGTACAGGCCGGCACCGAATACGGCATGCGCGATCAGGCTGCGCAGGCGCGCCGTGTTCGGGCGCGGGGTCTTGCTGGCCGCGATGCCGGCGCCCATGCCCGGCTGCAGGATGAAGAAGGGCGCCGCCACGCTCAAGATGCCGAACAGCAGGGCGGGCGCCAGCGTGGGTTGCGCCGTCCAGGGCTCGCCCACGACGCCCAGCAGCATCGCGGCGAAGATGATGCCGATGCCGTAATGTGCGGCCCAGCCCAGCAACGCTTCGCCGCGCACGGGTTCGGCACGGGCGATGTTCTCGTGCCGGAAGCGGCCGCGGGGCAGATGTCCGATCCATCGGCCCACCATCGCGAAGTTCAGGGAAGGGATGCCGAAGCAGCGCTTGAGGAACAGCGCCCATACGTCCATCGCCAGCGTGGCGCCCGCGCCGATCAGCACGGCGCGTTGGAGGAATTCAAGCAGGGCTGGGGTCACGAGGCGGCATCCTTATTTAATACATTCAATTTATTGATTGAATGTTAGAGCGATGATATCGTGATGTCAATGAAGCCACCAGACAGCCCTCAACCTTCCCAGCGCTTTGACGCGCTTGCCGAGATCGCCAAGACCCTGGGGCAGGCCCATCGCCTGGCCTTGCTTGAGCACATCGCGCAGGGCGAACGCGCGGTCGAACGGTTGGCCGAGCTGGCCGGGCTGTCTGTCGCCAATACGTCGCAGCATTTGCAGCACCTGCGCCGCGCCGGCTTCGTGCAGACCCGGCGCGACGGCAAGCGGGTGCTGTACCGGTTGGGGCCGGGCCCGATCGCGCCGCTCTTGGCCGCGTTGCGCGGCTATGCCGAGCATCAGCATGCAGAGATCCGGGAAGTCATCGCCGACAGCATCCATCAGCGTGACCGGCTGGATGGCATCTCCATTGAGGATCTGCTGGGCATGCTGGACAGCGGCGGCGTCGTGCTGCTGGACGTGCGGCCTCCTGATGAGTTCGCCCAAGGCCATTTGCCGGGCGCCATCAATATCCCGACCGAAGACCTGGAACACCGACTGGCCGACCTGCCCGCGGGCGCCGATGTCATCGCCTACTGTCGGGGGCCCTATTGCGTGCTGTCCACCGACGCCGTGGCGGCTTTGCGCGCGCATGGCGTGGCGGCGCGCCGGCTGGACGCCGGTTTCCCGGAGTGGAAGGCGGCGGGCCTGCAGGTGGAAGCCGCATCCGCATGAACCCCTGCGTCGTCCAGATAATAGAAAAGCCCCGCGACGCAAT
>NZ_DBHKZA010000011.1:61235-102385 GCF_057314935.1 Achromobacter sp. | reverse complement strand
ACGGTACAGGCTGCCGAAGCTCCCCGCTTGCGCTGGCGTGCTGTCGATGCAGCCTGGCATTGGCAGGCCCTGTCCCCATCCGGCGGCCAAGACCTGCACGTCACGCAAAGGATCGGACGCTTTGGCCCGCTCGTTGCGCATGCGGCAGGTTTCAGGATCGGTGGCGAACAGCCCGCTTGCGAAAGCCCGACCTTGCTCCGCGAGCTTTGCAGTTTTGGGACTGCGGATCTTCGTGAACGCCCGAAAGGCGCGATCTAGGCTGCCGCTCGCGCCATCCAGGCACCGGGCCAGATGCCACGCATCCTCCAACGCCTGGCAGGCTCCCTGCCCCGACGTTGGCAACGGCGCGTGTGCGGCATCCCCAATCAGCAGTACATTCGCCCGACTCCAGGTATGCAGCGGTTCCAGGTCATGCACCGCAATCAGCCGGATGGCATTTGCGGGCGTGGAGCGGATGATGTGCGCGACCGGTTCGGGCCATCCCGTGAACAGATCTTCGACTTCCTTGCGTATATCTGGGGTCGGTATGGCTTTAGAAAGGGGCCGAGCCTGGGCGGCAGCCCAATACACCAGCTGGGGGCGAATCGCGACGCAGCCAAAGCGTTCGCCCGCTCCCCAGAAATCCTGAATCGAAATGCCGTCCACCAGCGCATGCTGCCCCTGCGCTACGCCAATCCAGTTCACGAAGCCCTGATAGACAGGTGTGTTGTCACCTGCGACAAACTTGCGAGCCACGGAATCCATGCGGCCGTCGGCCCCGATGAGCAGATCCGGGCGGATGCTCGCACCGTTCTCGAAATGGGCCACAGCCTTGCCATCGGCATCCAGCTCAATGCCCACCGCCCGGTGTCCGAACGCCACGGGTATCCCGGCCCGGGCGACATGATCTAGTAACACCTCCTGCAAGTGCCGGCGCAGCACCGTGTAGGTCGGATATCCCATCGTCCGGTCCAGCAAAGCAATATCGAGGCCTCCCAATGCATTGCCCGCAGCATCCTGGCGGTGCATGGCCAGCGGTCGGCCGCCTATGGCGTCGATGTCTTGCAACAGCCCCAGTTCCTCCAGCACAAAGCTGGCATTGGGCCAAAGCGTCACGCCGGCCCCCATGGTCGCCGGCTCCGCCCGGCGCTCATAGACCCGTGGGTTGTAACCCTGCTTGCGCAAAGCCAATGCCACGCTCAAGCCCGCGATGCCGCCGCCAAGTATTCCAATTTCCACGCTGAATCTCTCCTGTGCATACGGTGCTCGATGCACGGATGGCCGCGTCGCATCGAACAGAACGGCATCTTAAATTCCGCCTTCACAGAGAACTAGCATGCAAAAATTGGACGTTTTCATACCTCAAACGGGATAATCAATGCGCGATGCGCTCGATCTGAATACTGTCCGCGTCTATACGGCCGTTGTGGATGAGCAGAGCTTTGCTGGCGCATCGCGTCTTTTGGCTATTCCCTCGTCCAACGTCAGCCGCCACGTTGCCGCACTGGAACGTAAACTCGGCACACGCCTGCTGGAACGAAGCACCCGCCATCTGCGCATGACGGAAGCCGGCCGACTGCTCTACGAACGCGCCAAGCCCTTGCTCGACGCGCTGCTCTCCACGCAGGAAGAGCTTGGCGCGGTACAGCGCGAACTGCGTGGTCCTCTCAGAATGTGCATGCCCGGCGAAGCGCCCAAACTGCTGGCTCCCATCCTTGCCGAATTCTGCAGCCTCCATCCCGGCATCGAGCTGGAATGCGATACCCGGATGACCGGACTGGAAGCGCTTCGAGAGGACGTTGACCTGTCCATCGTCTTCCACCGGGGCCATCAGGAGGACAGCGCCTTCATCACCCGCGAACTCGCCACACTGCCCAGCATCGTGGTTGCTGCCCCCTCTTTGTTGGCCAGGACCGGCACGCCACGTCACGTGCGCGAGCTGAAGTCTCTGCCCTGTATCACTACCCTCAGTGCGCTGAAGGGCCAGCCCTGGCAGTTTCAGGACGCCGCAGGCGAAATCGTCAAGGTGCCGGTCCGCAGCCGCTACCGCGTCAACAGCGGAGAGTTGGCCGTGGCAGGCGCACGCCAAGGCATCGGCTTCGCGATAGTGGCGGCCTATCCCTGCCAGGAGGACCTTGCGACGGGCCGATTGCAGGAGGTACCACTGGACCTGCGCCCCGCACCCCTGCAATTGCTGGGGGCATACAGCCATCGCCATTCCGTGACCGCGCGGGTTCGGGCGTTGCTGGAATTGATACAGGTGCGGTTGGCGGGATCCGCGAGCCCTCCCGTGGGCCCCAGACCGCGTGGGACGGTCTAGGATCGCTGGCGCCAGGATTTCGAAGTTCTGACGCTAGCTAGAGCATCAGCATAAAAAAGCCCGCATCCTTGATCAGGATGCGGGCTTTTTGCGTCAGGTCCGGAGCAGGCCTGATAAAGATGCCGTCATTCCTTCCTATATGCCAGGTAGTCCTGATGGATCCCGATATGGTCGGCGATGTAGCGGGCGTCGTGCCAAACCCCCCAGATGAATGAGGAGCTGCGGTTGGTGAGGTTGGGCAGGCCGAGGAAGTAGATGCCTTTTTCGGCGGAGATGCCGCGTTTGTGGATGGGGTAGCCCTTTTCGTCGAAAGTGTCGACGTCGATCCAGCTGAAGTCGACCTTGAAGCCGGTCGCCCACAGGATGGTCTTGATGCCGGCCTCGGCCAGGTTCAGGCTGAGGATGGGATAGGTGAGGCACTCCGGGTCGGGCAGCAGTTTCCAGGCGTCGGGCTCGGGCGGAAGGTCTAGGCCGTTCTGCTCGATGTAGGCGTCGGCTTCGCGCAGGACTTCGAAGTAGTCGGCATCGCCCTGAGCGACATCGCGGCCGAGGTTGTCGGCGAAGTGCAGCACCCCGTTTTCATAGGAGGTCGTGATGCCCACCAACTGGATGCCGTCGCGGGCAAGGCGCCGGAAGTCGACGGTCTTGCCGTTCTCGTAGCCGCTCACGGCGAAGGCGACGTGCTCGCGCTTGGGCTTTTTCTTGACTTCGTCCCACATGCCCAGCGCGCCCAGCCACCAGCAGTAGTCGCGTTCGCGGTAGGAGCGGGGCGGCCGGTAGTGTTCGCCCACGGACAGGTAGACGGTGCGGCCGGCCTGGCGGAGCTCTTCGGCGATCTGCGAGCCGGAGGCGCCCGCGCCCACGACGAGCACGGCGCCGTCGGCCAATTGCCCCGGGTTCTTGTAGGCCGAGGAATGAAGCTGCTGGATGCCGGCGTTTTCCGGCACGATTTTCGGATAGGTGGGGACCTGGAAGGGGCCGGTCGCGGCGACGACGTGCTGGGCTTCGATGGTGCCCGCCGAGGTGGTGACGGTGAAGCCCGGGCGCTTGTCGTTGCGCTGGACGCGCAGGACGTCAACGCCGGTGCGCACCGGCGCATTAAGCATCTTGGCGTAGTCTTCAAAGTACTGGGCCATGCGCTCCTTGGGCGGGAAGACATCGGGCCCGACGTCATCGAACTTCAAGCCGGGAAAGCGGTCGTGCCAGGCGGGGCCGTTGGCCACCAGCGAGTCCCAGCGTTCGGAGCGCCAGCGTTCGGCGATCCGCCTGCGTTCGAGCACGATGTGCGCAATCCCCATGGCGCCGAGGTGCTCGCTCATTGCGATGCCGGCCTGGCCGGCGCCGATCACCAGCGTATTGGTTTTTTCAATTGACATGTGAAGATCCTAAGAAATACCGAGACCCTGGTGCGTCTCGAGGCTGACACGACGATCAAGGAAAAGAAAGCCGGCGAACCGCGTGCACGATCAGGGTGCGCGCTGAACGATTGGCCGCAGTGTGACCCCGAAGCCCCAAGTTGATAACTTCGTTTTTCGGACGGCTGACTTAGGAAAAAGCAAAGGTGCCGGTTTGCCCGGGCGACACGCGCCGCCGCGCTTGTGCCGTCGTGATTTCTTTTTTCCGATGGCCCCCATCAGCATCGGCAATGCACCGGAAATAGGGCTTTACCGTATTCTTGACTGCACCAGAACGCTGGCGCCGCAGCCTTGCGTGCCATGCGGCCACCGCCTGTTTTTCCCGGAGTCTTCGCGCCGGGAGACTGAACTCTGTGAGTGCAGCAGCCATGCCGAATAGTCCTTATTCCTCCGATAGCTCCAGCGCGGTCCGCCTGGAGGGAGTGGTCAAGAAATATCGCGGTCACGCGGTGCTCCAACAGGTGTCCCTGAAGATCGAGCGCGGAGAGTTCCTGACGCTGCTGGGCCCGTCGGGTTGCGGCAAGACCACCTTGCTGAACCTCATCGCGGGTTTCGCCGACGCGGACGACGGCGAGATCTTCATCGACGACACGTCCGTCACGGCGCTGCCGCCGTATCAGCGCCAGATCGGCATCGTGTTCCAGAACTACGCGCTGTTTCCGCACATGACCGTGGAGCGCAATATCGCGTACGGCCTGCGGATGCGGCGCGTGCCGGCCGCCGAGATCGAGCGGCGGGTGCGTGAAGCCATGGCCCTGGTAAAGCTGGATGGATTGGGCGAGCGCAAGCCACGCGAGCTGTCCGGCGGCCAGCAGCAGCGCGTGGCGCTGGCGCGGGCGTTGGTGATCCGTCCCAAGGTCCTGTTGCTCGACGAGCCGTTTTCCGCGCTGGACAAAAGCCTGCGCGGCGCCATGCAGGTGGAAATCCGCGAAATCCAGCGCAGGCTGGGCGTGACGACGATCTTCGTCACGCATGATCAGGGCGAGGCCCTCAGCATGTCGGATCGCATCGCCGTGATGAACCAGGGCGTGATCCGGCAAGTCGCCACGCCGGACGAGCTATACCGCAATCCGCAGGATCCGTTCGTGGCATCGTTCCTGGGCGACGTCAACATCCTGCCCGCGCATTATCACGGCACCAGCGCGGAAACCATCCAGCTGCGCCTGGGCGCGGGGTTGACGCATATCCCCCGCCAGCGCCTGGTGGGCGGGTCTCACGAGGGCCACCGGCTGGATCTCTACGTACGGCCAGAACATATCAAGCTGGAAGCCCTGCATAGCGGATCGGTGTTGAGCGGCACGGTCGTCAACCACGTGTTCCAGGGCGATCACGTGGATCTGTACCTGGATGTGCACATTCCTGTGGAGGGGCGCCAGCATGTCATGGTGCGCACCTTCGACCTGAACTGCCTGCATGAATGGCCCGTGGGCGCTGTGGCGGGACTTGCCCTGCCCGGCCACGGGGTCAGTGTCTTCAACGCGTCGTCCTGAAGACGGCTACACGCGATGCCCCTTCCTGGCGGTCGCGCCTGCGCAGCCGCCGAGTTTCCATTCGTCCGCGAGGCACAGTGCCATGACTCAAATTCCCGCTGAAATGCAAGCCATCATTGCCCGCGAGCCGGGCGACGCCACGGTATTGACGATGGCCGGCAGACCCGTCCCGACGCCGGGCGCCGGAGAAGTGTTGTTGCGCGTGCATTCGGCCGGCATCAACCGGCCCGACATCATGCAGCGCCAGGGCGTGAGCAAGCCGGCGCCGGGCATAACCGACGTGCTGGGGCTGGAAGCTTGCGGCGAGGTCGCGGCTTGCGGACCCGGCGTGTCGGATTCCTTGCGCGGGCAGCGCCTCATGAGCCTGCTTGCGGGCGGCGGCTATGCGCCGTGGTGCGTGGCGCGCGTGGATCATTCGCTGGCTGTGCCCGAGGCGCTGGACGACGCGCAGGCAAGTGCGCTGCCAGAAGGCCTGTTCACCGTCTGGCACAACCTGTTCGAACTGGGCCGCCTGCGCATGGGTGAGACGGTGCTGATCCATGGCGGCGGCGGTGGCATCGGCACGCTGGCCATCCAGATGGCGCATGCCGCCGGCGCGCGGGTCATCGTCACGGACGGCGAACGCGGCCGCTTGGACACCCTGCGTGAACTCGGCGCCGACGAGGTGATCTGCTTTCATGACACGGATTTCGTGGAAGCCTGCGCGGCTTTCACGCAGGGCCGCGGCGTGGATGTCGTGCTGGATATCGTCGGCGGCGATTATGTGCGGCGCAATTTGCAGGCGCTGGCCTTCGGCGGGCGCCACGTGAGCCTCTCCTTCCTGCAGGGATCGGCCGTCACCATCGAGCTGCTGACCGTGATGCAAAAGCAGTTGAGCCTGCACTCTTCGACCATGCGTCCGCAAACCGATGCCGAGAAGGCCCGGATGGCGGTCGCGCTCAGGCGCCATGTGCTGCCGTTGGTCGCCGCAGGCCGCATTCGGCCCAAGATGGCGCAAAGCCTGCCTCTGGCCGACGCCGTGCGCGCGCATCAGTTGCTGGAAAGCGGGAAGGTGTTCGGCAAACTGGTCCTTAAACCCTGATAAATGGAGAATGGAATGAAACTTCTCTATGCCCCGACGTCGCCCTTCGTGCGCAAGGTCATGGTGTGCGCGCACTTGACCGGTCAGGCTGGACAGATCGAATGGCTTGCCAGCGCCGCGCATCCGGTCAACCGTGACGCGCGCATCGCTGGCCACAATCCGCTGGCCAAGGTGCCCACCCTGATCTTGCCGGACGGCAAAGCGCTCTACGACAGCCGCGTGATCTGCGAGTACCTGGCCGAGGCTGCCGGCGATACGCAGTTATTTCCGGCGGGTCCGGCCCGCTGGGTGGCGTTGACGCGCCAGGCCCTGGGCGACGGCCTGCTGGATGCCGCCCTGCTGGCGCGCTATGAGCACACGGCCCGCCCGGCCGAGATCCAGTGGCCGCAGTGGCGCGAGGCGCAGCTGGTCAAGGTGCAGGCCTGCCTGGCGGACATCGAGGGGCAGGCGGACGATCTGCCGCAGGCGCTTCCGAGCATCGGCGACCTGACCATAGGCTGCGCCTTGGGATATCTGGATTTCCGCTTTCCCGAACTGGACTGGCGCACGGCGCATCCGCGCGCCGCGGCGTGGTTCGCCGTGTTCAACGCATTGCCTGCCATGCAGGCGACCCTTCCCCACGAAGCCTGAGACTGCCGCCATGACGACGCCGAGCGCCACCCCAACATCTTCCACGGTCTGGTTCCTGAACGGGCCGAACGCCAATCTCTATGGGCTGGATGCCAACAAGACCTATGGCTCCGACAGCTTTCCCGTGCTGCAGCAGCGCTGCGAAAGCAAGGCGGCCTCGCTGGGCATCCAGTTGAACTTCGTCCAGTCCAACCACGAAGGTCAGTTGGTCGACTGGATACAGGAAGCCCGCGGCTCTGCCCAGGGCGTCATCATCAACGCGGCCGGCCTGACCTATTCGTCGGTGCCCATCCTCGATGCCTTGTTATCCTTTCCGGGCAGGATCATCGAGGTCCACATGAGCAACATCTGGCGGCGCGAAGCCTTCCGCCATCATTCGTATATTTCAAAGGCCGCCGATGGCGTCATCGCGGGACTGGGCGGCGATGGCTATGAACTGGCCATCGAGGCCATGTCCCGTCTGATAAACCGCAGTACCTGAGGTAGACCGCCCATGCATGCATCCTCCCGCTCCGCCGTGTCGGGCGCAATGATCTTCTACAGCGAGTTCGACGACTACACGGCCTGGCGCGACGCCATGCAGGCGCGCCTGCCGGACCTGCGCGTGGTGCACGGCAACGAAGACCACGATCCGGCCAGCATCCATTACGCCTTGGCCTGGAAGGCGCCGCTGGGATTCTTCGAGCGCATGAAGAACCTGCGCCTGATCGTGAACCTGGGCGCGGGAGTGGACTCTCTGGTCGGCCGCGAGGACTTGCCCGCCGGCGTACCCATCACGCGCATCACCGATCCCAACATGGCGCGCATGATGGCGGGCTACGTGCTGTTTGCCACCCTGCGCTATGCGCGCGATATTCCGTATTTTGAAGCGGCGCAGCGGCGCGGCGAGTGGGCCTATCGCCATCCGCGTTCGCCCCAGGACGTACGCGTCGCCGTGCTGGGCCTGGGTGAGCTGGGCGCCTGCGCGGCGCAGGAGCTGTGCCGCCAGGGGCTGACGGTGCTGGGCTGGTCGCGCAGCCCGCGCAGCATCGACGGGGTCGAGTGCCACAGCGGCATGGAGTCGCTGGACACGGTGCTATCGCGCGCCGACATCCTGGTGGTGATGCTTCCGCTGACGCCGCAGACCCGCGGCCTGCTGGATCGCGAACGTTTGCAGCGCCTGCCGCGCGGCGCGGCCCTGATCAATGTGGCCCGGGGCGCGCTGGTGGACCAGGCTGCCCTGACCGATCTGCTGCGCAGCGGCCATCTGGGCGGCGCGACGCTGGACGTGTTCGAGCGCGAGCCCCTGCCGTCTGGCGACCCGCTCTGGGCAATGGAAAACGTGCTGATCACGCCGCACCTGGCATCGGTCGCCATTCCGGCATCGGCCGCCGGACAGGTCGCCGACAACGTACTGCGAGTCAGCCAGGGCCTGGAGCCCGCCAACCGCGTCGATCCGGCGCGCGGCTATTGAAGGGCTCGGCGCGTCCGCTCGCGGTCGTTCTGGCGAATTTTTTGCTTGGGTGTTGATATTCGGGATCTTGATCGTTGGTGGCCAGGTTTCCAGCTTGTGGATGTCAGAGCTTGCGGATGTCGGGGCTCTGAACCCGCCGAGGCTGCCCTGCGCCATTCCGATGCTCGCCCACTGGGGCTGCGCTTCGGATGGCTCCGGGGTCCTCGCCTTACAGCCGCCCAATGCGAGGGTTTTGAAACCCGCTCATGGGCAGATGCCGTGAGCCGGGGGCCGGGCGGAGGGATCCGAAGCGCAGGACCACCGGGCCGAGCATCGGAATCCCGCAGTCCGGACTCCGGCGGCTTAAGAACGAACCCGGCGTCACAAAGCCAACCTTCAACATTCCACCCAAAAATTCTCTAGTGGTTGTCCTCGATATTGAGGACCCTGCCCAGCCCCAGGAAGCGGTTGGCGAAGATCAGCAAAGTGGCCGTCACCACGATATACACCACCGACAGCGCGGCCAAGGTCGGGTCGGCGAACTCGCGCACGTAGTTGTACATGGTCACGGGCAGGGTCTGCGTGCTCTGGGTGGTCACGAACAACGACGCGGTGAACTCGCTGAACGACATGATGGCGGCGAACAGCCAGCCGCCGAACAGGCCCGGCGCCAGCAAGGGCACGGTGATCGTGAACAGGACCCGCACCGGTGACGCTCCCAGGCTCGCGGCGCTCTGCTCCAGGCGCTCGTCCAGGTTCTCCATCGAGACATAGACGCTGCGCAGCACGAAAGGCAGGACGAGAATGACGTGGCACAGGATCACGATGCCGTAGCCACGATCGATGTTCAGCTGCGCCACCAAAATCAACAGGCCCAGTCCCACCGTGAAGTGCGGGATCACCAGCGGCGAGAGCAGAATCGCCTGCAGGATGTTCTTGCCGGGAAACGCCATGCGCTTGACGGCAATCGCCAGGCCGGTGCCGATGACCAGCGCCAGCAACGACGACCAGAACGTCACCACCATGCTGGCGCGAAAGCCGTCACGGAAATCGGAGTAGGTGAAAACACGCTCGAACCAGCGCCAGGACCAGGCCTGCGGCGGGAACGTGAGCAAGGCCTTTTCATTGAAGGAAGCCAGCACTACCACCACCACGGGCAGCAGCACGAAGGCGAGGATGAGCGTGATCAGCACCGGTGCGCCGATACGCAGCCACAGGGGCAGGGATTTCCGCAGGCCCATGTCAGTGTCCTCCAATGACCTTGAGACGGCGCGTGACGCGGCCAAGCAGCATCAGCGCGATCGCCGTCAGGCCCAGGCCCATGACGCTCAGGCTGGCCGCCAGGGGAAAGTTCATGGACGAGAATCCCAGCTGGTAGACCAATGTGGAAACCGTCGGTACGCGGCCTCCGCCGATCATTTGCGGCGTGGCGAAGGCGCTGAACGTCCAGGCGAATGAGGTGGTGATGCTGGCCAGGATGCCCGGCATCGACAGCGGAAGCGTGATGGTCAGGAACGTGCGGACCGGCCCCGCGCCCAGGCTTTCAGCGGCCTTTTCGTAGTCGCGGTCGATGTGCGAGATCGCGGTGGCCAGCATCAGCACGACCACCGGGACGGTGACGTGCACCAGCGCCACCAGTACGCCAAGATGGCTGAACATCAGCGCCAGCGGCGTATCGATCAAGCCCAGCTTGAGCAGCATCGAATTGATGAAGCCCGTGCTGCCCAGCACGATGATCCAGGAATAGGTGCGCACGATTTCGCCCAGGAACAGCGGCGTGATGGAGACGATCAGGATGAAAGACTTGATATAGCGGTTTCGTACCCTGACCAGGGCGTATGCCAATGGGTACGCGACGAGCAGGGAGAAGACCGTGGTTTCCACGCTCAGGCGCAGGGTGTTGACAAAGGCATCGACGTAGATCTGCTTGCCCATGCCCGAGAAGTTCGAGAGCGTCAGGCCCCCGACATCCAGCGAACCGGGAATGAAAGTGCGCAAGCTGTACTGCAGCACGGCCGCCATGGCGACGCAGATGCACAGCGCGATGAAGCTGGCCGGGGATATCAGCCATCCTCTCAAGGTGGAACGCGCATCCATGGTTGACCCATCCTTCGTGTACGTTGAAAGCGTGGCGGCGCCGCGGCCCGCAAGGCCGCGAGGCCGCGGTATCGGCAATCAGTTCATGATGTTTTCGGTAAACCACTTGCGCCACTCGGCGGTCTTTTCGGCGCGCAGCTTGTCGTCGATGACGATGGCCTGGGTATCCCATTGCTGCTTGGTCGTGAAGACGCCCGGTAGCGCGGCGTCTTCGGGCGAGACCTTGGCGTCGTCGATGACGGGGCTGGCCTTCTTGGCGGCCACGATCTTGGCCTGCACCTCCGGCGAAAGCGCGATGTTCATGAACTTGTGCGCCAGGTCGGTCTTGGTGCTGCCTTTCATGATGGCCATGGTGTCCACCCCCAGCACCGCGCCCTCCTTGGGCATCGCCACCTTGATCGGCACGCCCTGGCCGATCATGTAGTAGGCGTTCATGGACAGCACGATCTGCACGGGCGTCTCGCCGGCGGCGATCAGTTGCTGGCTATTGGCGTCGTTGGTGTAGAAGGCCTTGAAGTTGGGCTTCAGGGCCTTGAGTTTGTCCTGGCCCTTTTCCCAGCTGCTCGCGTCGCCGCCAGAGAGCAACGCCGAAATGTCGATGATGTGGCTGGGGTCGAAATCGGGCGCGGACAGCTTGCCTTTCAACGCCGGATTCCAGAGGTCGTTCCAGCTGTTGAAGGTGATGCCGGCGGGAACCAGGTCGGGGCGGTAGCCGATGGTGTACACATACGCCCAGCTGCCGATATGGTACGGGCTGATCTTGGCGCGATCGACCAGGTGCGAGTAATTGGGGATCTTGCCCAGGTCCAGCTTCTCGTACAGGCCGGCATTGACGTAGAGCCAGCCGATGTGCGAAGTAGTGAACGTGATGTCGCTTTCCGGCTTGGTGGCGAGCTTGGCCTTGTTCAGGCGGTCGATGGTGCCGCCCGTGATGTACTTCACCGGCACCCCTGTCTGCCGCGTGAACTCCTTGGCGATGGTCTCATCGATAAGGTCCCGGAAGCTGCCGCCCCAGGTGCTCACCACCAGGGCATCCTGCGCATGCGCCGTGCCGGCGAGGGCCGCGCCGGCAAGCATGCCCGCGCAAATAAGTTTCTTGATCATGACAACCCCTTGTCTATGTTGTTGGCTACAGAACCTGTTCGAGGAAATGCTTCAGGCGCTCGTTCCTGGGCGAGGCAAAGAACTGTTCGGTGGGCGCGGTCTCGATGATTTCGCCGCACTCCATGAACACACAGCGGTCGGCCACCCTGCGGGCGAAGCCGATCTCGTGGGTGACGCAGATCATGGTGATGCCGGTCTGGGCCAGGTCTTCCATGATGCGCAGCACGGAACCGACCGATTCCGGATCCAGCGCCGACGTCGGTTCGTCGAAAAGCATGATGCGCGGCCGCAGGCAGAGCGCGCGCGCGATGGCCACGCGCTGCTGCTGCCCGCCGGAAAGCTGGATCGGATACTTGCCGGCCTGTTCGATCACATTGACCTTGGCGAGGTACTCCCGTGCCGTCTGTTCGGCTTCGGCGGCCGGCGTCTTCAAGGCGATCTTCAACGCGAAGGTGCAGTTCTCCAGCACCGTCATGTGCGGAAAGAGGTTGAAGCTCTGGAACACCATGCCCAGCTGGCGCCGGACTTGCTCCACGCTTTCCGGGCGCCTGGTCAGCGCGGTGCCGTTGACGTGGATATCGCCCGAGTCGTGCTGTTCCAGATGGTTGATGCAGCGGATGAGCGACGACTTGCCGGATCCCGACGGGCCGCACAGTATGACGATTTCGCCGCTGGCCACCTCAAGGTGGATATCCCGAAGCGCGTGGAACGACCCGTAGAACTTGTTCAATCCCGAGATGGATACCGCAGGCGCGCATTCAGAACGGACGGAGGACAACGGCGGCGTGATGCTGGACAGGATGGCAGTCATGATGGTTCGCGCTCTGAAGGACGGTCGGCCGGGCGGCTCAGACTCTGACGAGATAGCGGTTCAGCTTGCGATCCGCGATCGAAAATCCAAGACGTATGCTGTTGGTAATGCACCAGTAGATGGCCGCCGCCGTGATCAGGGGCGTGAACGGGTCATAGGTGTAGTCGAACACGGTATTGGCGGCGGCGGTCAGGTCGACCAGCGTGATGGCGCTGACGGCCGCCGTGCTTTTCACCATGATCAGCAACTCATTTTGATAGGCGCGCAGCACATAGCGCGCGACCAGCGGGAGCCGCAGGCGGAACAGGATTTGCGCGGGCTTCAGCCCCAGGGTCTGCGCGGCCTCGATGGTGCCCTTCGGAATTGCCGCCAGCCCGCCGCGGATGATCTCCGCCATGAAGCCCGAGTGCGTCAGCGCCAAGCCCAGCCAGGCGCAAACATAAGCGCTGGAAAAGACGTTCCACAGAAAGGTATCGCGCACGAAAGAGAACTGCGGCAGTCCGCTATAGATCAGATACAGCAACACCAGACTGGGCACCCCGCGGAAAAAGCCGATATAGCTGCTGGCGAAGAGGGCGCGCGGGCCCGGCCGGAAGCTGGCCAGGGCGACCGGCAGCGCCAGCAGCAGGCCGATGACCAGCACCGGCAGCAGCACGGCGAATGTCGTGCCGGCGCCGGCCAGCAGTTTGGGCAGGCTCTCCCAGGCCACCTGGAAATCAAAGTGCATGAGACGCTCCCTGGGTCACGACGGGATGAAAGCCCCGCGCGGCCCACGTTTCAACGCGGCGGGCCACGTAGTAGGTCAGCCAGGTCATCATCAGGAAGAAGCACGCCGCGAGCAGGTAGTAGACGAAGGGCTCCTTGGTCACACCGGAAGCGAGCTTGGCGTAGGCCATGATTTCCTTCAGGCCGATCAATGAAATGAGCGCAGTGTCCTTGAGCACGACGATCCACATATTGGTCATGCCGGGCAAGGCCAGGCGCAGCATCTGCGGCAGGATGACCTTCAGCCAGATGGCGCTGCGCGGCACCAGCAGCACGCGCGCGGCTTCGAACTGTCCGTGCGGCACGTTCTGGATTGCGCTGCGTATCAAGTCGGCCAGGTAGGCGCCGTACACCATGCCGAGCGCCGCCACCGCCGCCATGAAAGGCGTGATCTCGATACGCTGGCCGATGCCGAACGGCGAGAGCAAGCCGGCGACGATTTGCGAGCCGCCGTAATAGAACAGGAATCCCACCAGCAGCGAAGGCACGCCGGTGAAAATGGAGGCATACGGGATCCAGATGATCCTGGCCAGCCATGTCGGCCGTAGCGTGATCAGGGCAAAGAACGTCCCGATCGCGAGCGCCAGCAGATAGGCACAGACGGCGACCTGGATCGTCATCATCGCGCCGGTCGCGAGTTGCTGCACGAAACCCATCGAAGGCATGAGGTATTCCTATAGCCTGTTCACATTGAAAGGCGCCTTGCGCAGACCCTGGCAAGCGTATGAAACATGCCGCTCGGCCCGCCGGCCCCATGGCGGGCGGCCCAGGCGGGATGCGCCTATCCGGCTAGCGGCAGGCCGATTCCTCGGGCAGCAGCTCCACTTCCATATAGGGTTTGCGCAGCTTGGTGAAGGTGCAGTCCTTGATGATGGTTTCCAGCGTGGCGTTCATGCGGTTGAGCAGTTCGCCGCTGTCCTTGCGGGCAATCCAGCTCGAGCCGGCTTCGCCGCCACCGGTCCACAAGTCGCCGCCCGCGAATTTCCAGCCCTTGCCCTGCGGCTTGGACAGGAACTCGTTGGTCCAGCTGATCTTGGGGCCCAGGCTCATGTCCAGCCGCCCGTTGGCGAGGTCAAGCCGGATCTGGTCGGGGTTGTCGTAGAACACGATCTGCACCCCGTTGCCGAACGTCTCGGACACGTATTTGGCTTGCGCCGAACCGCGTTGCAGGCCGATGCGCACGCCCTTGAGCCCTTCAGGCGTGAAGGTGTAGTTCTTCGCTTCCGGCACCACGTAGGAATCCGGGTTGAACAGCACCGGCCGGCCAAACAGCACCTTTTCCTTGCGTTCCGGCAGCGGCTTGGTCTGGCTGACCACGGCGTCCAGCTTTTTCTGCAGCAGTGCTGGAATCAGGGCCTTGAAGTCCATGACGACGATTTCGCAATCGACCTTCATCCGCTTGCACATTTCGCGCGCCAGGTCGGGTTCGAAGCCCGTCAGGCGGCCCGAGGGATCGACCATGCTGAACGGGGGATAACTTCCCTCGTTGCCAAGCACCAGCTTCTCGGCATGAGCCGGCGCCAGGACGAATAACGAGGCGCTTGCGAGTGTCAGCGCCGTGATGGTTTTGTGCAGATGCATCTTTTTTCCCCTTGTTTATTGCTTATCCGCCGTGGCGTCGTGCTTACATCGTGTCGGCCTTGGTCAGATTTGAGTTGAACAGCGACCCGTACCCGGGCTTGGCGCCTGCCGCGCCGGTGAGTTCCAGGCAGTGCCAGAACGAGGCCTGGATGGCCGAGATCACCGGCTTGCCGAGTTTCTGTTCCAGCGCCTCGATGGCCCCGACAGTCCGGAAGTTGGTGCACGAAACGAAGATGGCTGTCGCATCGGGATGGTCGACCGAGATCACATGGTCATAGACCTTCTCGAGCGACACCTCGGCCAGCGCATGGTCGTCCGAGATGCCCAGGCAGGCGCTCCTGACGACCTCGTGGCCGTTTTCCTGAAGGAAGCGGATGGCGCGTTCATGGATTTCGGGCAGATACGGCGTGGCCAGCGCAACCTTGCCCGCGTGCACCTTCTTCAGTGCGGCGAGCGTGGCGGTGGACGCCGTGGTGATCTTCGGCCCTGGCACCCATTGCCGCAGCTTCTGGATAAGCGCCTGGTCGTAGGCGGTGCCGTGCAGAAACGAGGCGCTGGTTCCGCCAAAGAGCAACACATCGATGGGAGCCGCGCCGGCCAGGCGCGCGGCCTGTTCGAGTTCCGGCGCGTTCATCATTTCTTCGATGCCCTGCACGGTGACTTTGGGCAGCTTGATGCGCGCGGTATGGGTGGAAACCCCCGGACCGGACATGGCCCACATTTCTTCTTCCATCACGACGCTGGAGGCGATGTAGATCAGCCCGATACGGGCAAGATCGCCAGAGCCGTCGTAGCGGAATCGGGGGTAGGCGGCGGGTAGGGGCGTTCGTGCGGTGTTCATCCGGTTTCCCTGCAGAGTGAGGCGGCTTCGGCCAGCGAAAACCAATGATGAGAGACGCGATCCGAGCGACCAAGTCGCCTTTTCCGTTGGCATGGATAGATTTTCCTGATGGCCGGGCGAGGCGGCCCGAGGCAGGACGAACGCGCATTGCGGCGAGCGCCGCCCGCGTCAGGATTTCCGAGACGGGACGCCGGAAAAAACAAATAGGCGGCTGTGCCGCTTGCGCCGACCATCAGCGGGCAGGTCACGGCCTGATGCGATGCCGTTTTCCAGGCAGCCGCGGGTCCCCGGATAAACCCTAATAAAGAGTCGAGCCATGAAGCACAAGCGCATACGCACCTTCAATACCAAGGCAACCTACCCGGAACAGAAACTCGACAACGACCTGTGCCAGGCCGTCGTCGCGCGCGGCAGCACTGTCTTTCTGCGCGGGCAGATCGGCCAGAACCTGGATACGTCCGAGAGCGTCTGCGTCGGCGATGCCTCGGGCCAGGCAGAGCAGGCGATGAAGAACATCGACATGCTGCTCAAGGAAGCCGGCGGCGAACTGCAGGACATCTGCAAGATCACGATCTACATCATCGATCCCCGTTATCGCGAGGCGGTCTATCTTGTGGTGGGCAAGTGGCTCAAGGGCGTGTTCCCGGTGTCCACCGGTATCGTGGTGTCGGCATTGGCGCGCCCCGAATGGCTGGTGGAAATCGACGCGACTGCTGTTATTCCGGATTGACGCCACAAGAGGCCCAGGTCATGACTTTCTCCATCATTGCCCGTTGTCCGGCCACAGGCCAATTCGGCGCGGCCGTCTCATCGTCGTCGCCGGCGGTCGCGGCGCGCTGCGTCCGCGCGCGCGCAGGCGTGGGCGCGGCGGTCAGCCAGAACATCACCGACCCCGCGCTGGGGCCGCTAATCCTTGAAGCGATGAGCCAGGGCCATTCGCCCGAGCGCGCGCTGCAGTCCCTGGCCGAACGTCCTTTCATCAGCTACCGGCAGCTGATGGCCATCGACGCCACGCAGGCGCCGGCCATCTTCACCGGGTCGAACGCGCTGGGCCGCTTGGCCAGCGCAAAGGGCGAGCACGCCGCGTGCGCCGGCAATATGCTGGCGTCGCTGGATGTGCCCGCCGCCATGCTGTCGGCGTTCGAGAAGACCCCGGGTTCCCTGGCCGAACGTCTGATGCAGGCCATGCTGGCGGGGCAGGCGGCTGGCGGCGAAGAGGGGCCGGTGCATTCGGCCGGGCTGCTGGTGGTGGCGGAGCTGGATTGGCCTGTCGTCGACCTGCGCATGGACTGGGTGGAGCAATGTCCTGTGGAGGCGCTCTACGAGGCCTGGAAGGTCTACGAGCCGCAGATCCAGGACTACATTACCCGCGCCCGGGATCCGCGCGCCGCGCCAAGCTTCGGCGTGCCCGGCAATCTGTGACAGGCTGTGGCAGGCGGCGAGTGCGAGAAAACCCGAGGAGCGCCCTGGCCGCTGTCCGGGCATAGTGGGACACTTTTCCTCGGTGCGGCGCATGCCGGCGCCGGGCCACGGTGACGGCCCGCCAGCCGGAACGCCACCTCCCTCAAGCCTGCTCCAGTTTTCTCACTTCGGACTATGCTCAATCGCATTTCGCTGCGCCAGATGGAGTACTTCGTCGCCACGGCCAAGCATGGCAGTATCGCCGCGGCATCCAGCCAGATCCACATCTCGGCGCCTTCGATTTCGGCCGCCATCGCACATGTCGAAACCGAGCTGGACGTGCAGTTGTTCGTCCGGCATCCGTCCAAGGGCCTGGCCCTGACGGTGCTCGGCCAGCAGGTCATGAGCGAATGCGAAGACCTGCTCGATCGCGCGTCGCGCCTCTACAAGATCGCGTCCGTCTCCAGCAATACCATCCAGGGCACCTTGCGGGTAGGCTGCTTCCAGTCGCTCACGGCCATGATCGCGCCCGAGGTGATCTTCGGATTCGCACGCGCATTCGACAAAGTCGAGCTGCACATGGTCGAAGGCGACCAGCAGTTGCTGATCGACAAGCTGCATACGCTGGAGATCGACGTCGCGCTGAGCTACGACCTGAGGCTGGGCGACGAGATATCGTTCGAGGCACTGGCACGGCTGCCGCCGCATGTGGTGGTCAGCGAACTGCATCCGCTTTCGCAGCAGATCGCGGTAACGCTGGAGGAGCTGGCCCGCCTGCCCATGGTGCTGCTGGACCTGCCTTTGAGCCGTGACTACTTCATGTCCCTATTTGCGAAGGTCGGGCTTGAGCCGAACATCGTGGCGCGTTCGCGTTCGGAGGAAGTGGTGCGGTCCATGGTGGCCAACGGCATCGGCTACGCCCTGTTCAACGTGCGGCCGAAGTCCACGCAAGCGCTGGATGGCAAGCGGCTGGTGCGGCTGCGTCTGGTGGGGGAACACCGCCCCATGCTGCTAGGCCTGACGACCTACAAGCCGATGAAGCCGTCGCGCCTGACCGAGGTGTTCATGCAGCGCTGCCGCTCCTATATCTCGGATCAATACATTCCCGGCATGAGCGAAGGCAGTTTCTTCGATCCTTACGTGCTTCCCGAAAACAAATGAGCGGACAGCGCGCCCGCGCGTCCTCCGCATTCTTGCAGGCCCATTCCATGAGCAAACCGACTCCGACCAACAGTCCAGACCTATTGCGCGAATTGCTTGCGTTCCAATCCGTCACGCTGACGCCGAACATCGAACTCATCGAGCGCGTGCGGGAATTGCTGGCGCGGGCGGGCATCGAGTCCACGCTGGTGGCGGACCCGCAGGACGTCGGGCGGAGCAATCTGTACGCGTCCCTCGGCCCGCAGGATGTGCCCGGCATCCTGCTCTCGGGCCACACCGATGTGGTCCCCGTGACGGGTCAGCCCTGGACCTCGCCGCCCTTCGAGGCAACCCTGCGCGATGGGCGGATCTATGGGCGGGGCAGCGCGGACATGAAGGGCTTCGTGGCCTGCGCCGTGATGGCCATGATCCGCGCGGCTCGCCAGCCGCTTGCGCGTCCCTTGCATCTGGCGCTGTCGTTCGATGAGGAAATCGGCTGCGTCGGCGTGCGCCATATGCTGCGCGCGCTGGAACACATGGAACCGGCCCCGCTGCTCTGCGTCGTGGGTGAGCCCACGCTGATGAAGATCGGCACCGGCAACAAGGGCAAGGCGGCCTACCGGGCCCTATGCTGCGGCCAGGCGGGCCACTCCGGGCTGGCGCCGCATTTCGTCAATGCCATCCACACGGCCAGCGATCTGATCAGCGCCCTGCGCGACGTGCAGCACGACCTCGCCGAACACGGGCCGCGCGAATCCGGCTATGACGTGCCGTACACCACAGTGCATGCGGGCACCATCAGGGGCGGGACGGCGCTGAACATCGTGCCCGCGGAATGCGAAGTCAATTTCGAGATCCGCAATGTCGCGCAGGATGACCCGAACCAGATCCTGGAGCGGGTGTTGGCGCTTACCAGGACGAAAATGCGTGCCGCGGGCGCCCGGCCCGATGCCGAGCCGCCCCGGGTCACGACCGTCAATACCTATCCCGGCCTTGCCACGGCAGAGGGCTCGGAGGCAGTCTCGCTGCTGGCCTCGTGGTTGCCGCCGGACACGCCACTCGTCAAGGCGGCTTTCGGCACCGAAGGCGGGTTGTTCCAGCAACTGTGGGCGCAGACGTCGGTGCTGATCTGTGGACCGGGCAGCATCGAAGTGGCGCACAAGGCCGACGAGTACGTCGATCTGTCGCAGCTGGAGGCGTGCGACGCCATGATGGAGAAGTTGACGCAGTATCTGATGGCCTAGCGCCGGGATCCGGATCTTCTAAAGCGGATCCCGCGACGGAAATAGCAGTCCCTTGGCGTGGCGGCGAGCGTTGGTTGGGACACATCGATGGGGATTCAGGGCGTGACCTGATACCCGCGCTGTTGCATGCAACTCGTGTAGGCCGACGACGCGGCGGCATTGGCCTGCGCCGTTTGGCGCCGATCCTGGCGTTGGCGGGAGCCGCCCACCACTGCGCCGGCCACCGCGGCGTTTTTCGCCTTCTCTTGCCGGTAGTCCTGCTTGACGTCGTCGTCGACGCGGTCAGAGAGTTCTTCGTGTTGATTGCTGCGTACGCCCGCGACCGTCGCGCCGGCAACCGCCCCAGTCGCCGCGCCTCGGGCGCGTCCGCCGGACTGCGGCGCGGCGTTGCCCGTGCCGCCTGCCTGCGATTGGCATGCGGCGACGTCTTGCTGAGTCATGTCGGCAGACTGGCCTTTCATTGGCGTCACGGTCTGTGCCGTGGCGCAAAGGCAATAAAGAAGCAGGGAGGCTGCACCGGGGAAGATGGACTTTTTCATGAAAACGCCCTTGAGGTGAGGGGGATCCCTGAGGCTTTCAGTCTAGCCCCGCTTAGAGATACCGTGCCCCACTCATCCATACCCAAGATGGGGTATGGGCCCTTTGCGCGATCGGCATTCGAATAATTTATACCCGGGTAATATTGACGGATAAATTTAATCCGGGTAAAAATGCGTCCTGCGATGGTTCGCGATCAAGGACGCAAACATGAACACATTCGATCTGAACGCTGGCGCCACTGCGCCGCTGGCCGATGAATCCGACTTGATAGACCTGCCCGTGGAAGGCGCGTTGCCGCCTGGGCTGGAAGGGGTGTTGGTGCGCAACGGCCCCAATCCGCTGCGCGGGCGCTTCGAAGGCAACGACGTGCTGTCGTGGTGGCCCCAGCCGGCAATGCTGCACGCCATGGAGTTCCGGGCGGGCCGGGCGGCATACCGCAACCGCTGGGCCCGCACCCGGATCTGGGCACGAGAATATGCGCCGCATCTGGCGGCCGACCTGCCGGACACCAACCCCAACGTCAACCTGCTGCGCCACGCAGGCGAAACCTTGGCGCTGGCGGAAGGCGGCGTGCCGCTTGTGATGACGCCGGGGCTGGATTTCCTGGGAACCAGTCAGCGTCATCCTGGCCTGGCGGGCGGCATGACCGCGCATCCGAAGGTGGATCCCGTGACCGGCGAGTTGATGAGCTTCCGCGCCCATTGGGAGCAGCCCTGGTTGCGCTACGGGGTGGCGGGCCCTGACGGCCAGCCGTTGCTGGACCAACGGATCGACGTGTCCGCGCCATCAATGATGCATGACATGGCGATCACCGGACGCTACAGCATCCTGCTGGACCTGAACGTGGCGTATGACTTTTCCATGCTGTCGCGCGGCTACCGCATGCCGCTGCGCTGGCATGACGAGCGCCAGTCGCGCCTGGGCGTGATCCCGCGCCATGGCGGGCCGGTCCGCTGGTTCGAGGTGACGCCATGCTTCGTTCTGCACGTGGTGAATGCGTACGATTTGGATGCGACGACGCTGGTGCTGGACGTGGTGCGCTATCCGGAATACCTGCGGGTGGCGGGTAGCGGCGCGGGCTTCGCAGACAATCCCTTGGGCGTGCTGTGGCGCTACGTGATCGACCTGGCGCGCGGCGTGGTCAGCGAGCGGCAATGGGACGGGGCCGCCATCGAATTGCCGCGCATCAACGAGGGCCGAACGGGGCGTGCTTATCGTTATGCCTATGCGGTGCAGCAGCCCACCAACGTGGAAATGCGCGGCCTGGTGCGTTACGACCTGGAAAGCGGCGCGACCCAGCAGTACCGCGTGCCGCCGGGCGACCAGAACAGCGAGCCGGTGTTCGTGCCACGGCCTGGCGCGCGGGACGAGGATGACGGCTGGGTGCTCGCGTGCGTGTACCGCCAGGCCACCGACACCAGTGACGTGGTGGTGCTGGACGGGCGAGATCTGGGCGCGGGACCGTTGGCGACGGTGCGATTGCCCCGGCGTATCCCGGCGGGGTTCCATGGGGCGTGGCTGCCGCGGGAGGATGGAACGGATTAGCGCGCTCGGTCGGCGCGTGCGGCTCCTGCCGTCAGGGCAAGGCAGGCGAAAAGGATCACGGCGGCATCGGCCGATAGCCGGTCCATCAGCAGCCCGAAGCCGGCGGCCCCTGCGGTCTGGCCAATCGCCAGCGCCAGAAACGCGATCGTCACGCCGGTGGCGGGCCGATGAGGCAGGGCCGACACCCCCCACAGCAAATAGACCCCCGTCAGCATGATGTAGGCGGCGCCGAACAGCGCGCCGCCGCTTAGCGTCAGGGCTGCCGAAGTGCTTTCGACGCCGATCATCAGGATGCTTGCCGCCATCGCCGCAAGAAACGCCCGATGGATCCCGTCGATGCCGAACCGCGCGATCAGATGCCCGGCGCCTGCGCCAGCGATGCCTGCCGCCCCGATGGCGATCCAGAGCAGGCCAGCGCCTGTGCTGCCCCAGCTGAGTCGAAGCGCGACAAGTTGCCCCCCAAAGGACCAGACCGCGGTGCTGGCCGCGCCCGCGAGGAACGCCGCCAAGACCAGGCGCCGGAGCGCACCGTCAAGCGATGGCATGCCATGCGTGCTTGTCGTCGTGTCCGGCGCGCTTGGCGGCAGGGTCAACGCCGCGGCGAATGCCAGGCTGATCGCGACCGCGGCAAACCCCGCGAACGCGAAACGCCATAGATCGCCCATCATCAGCGCTACGGAACCCGACAACGCCACGCCCGCCCCGGTGCCCGCGTTGATGATCGTGTTGGTCGCGTTTTGCCGATCGGGCCTGACCGCCGCCGCCACTGCCGCCGCCAAGGGCGGCGATGCCAGCCCCGTGCTGGACCCGGCCAGCATGACCGCGCCAGCAAGCCACGCGGGCGAAGGCGCCGCCGCGATACCCGCCATGCCCACCGCCGCGATCAACGCCGCGCCGATGGCCACCTGGCGGGCGCCGATTCGTTCAGTCAGCCAAGCGGATAGCGTGACCGCGATGCAGTAAGTCAGGAATGCCCCGCCTGAAATCAAACCGCTCAGGGTCGACGACAGGCTCAGGTCTGCATCGATCCGGGGCAGGAACAGTCCGAAGGCGAAGCGGGCAAAACCGTAGCAAACGGCGATCAGCGCGAATCCCGTCGCACCCAGATAGCGGCCCGGGTTCATGGCCACGCCCGGTCAATGGTCAAATCTGGCGGTCTTGTCACTCGGCGTGGTCCTTGCCTGCCAGTTCGATGATGATCTCCGTGGATGTGGGTGCGCCGCGACGCCGAGACGAACTGATTCCGGTCGCGACGTTGAACTGCATGTTCAACGCGCCGGTTGCGGCCGCCAGGCCGGCCACATCGATGGACGAGAAGCCAGTCGCTTGCATGGGGAGCCATCGACTGCTCGGAATGCAGCCCTGGCGCGGGGTGGTTCCACCTTATCGCGCGCCTTTCATTTCGGGCAATATCAGCGCCGCCCCGACACGTTGCAAGACGTTAGCGGTGGATGGCGGGCAAGGGATGACCGGGCGCATCGTGATACACACTGCGCTTGGCGAGCCGGTCATCCCGCCCCACGATCAGCCTGCTGGGGCGGGCGCCGGCGTGTTCAGCAGCTGCTGTTCCCACAGATACGCGATGCCGCTGCCGGCGGCATGCTGGACGAGGATGTCGGTCAGCCCGGCGGCGGTGTCGGCGCGCGCCCAGTCGCGTTGCCACTCGGCAGCCACTGCCATCCACGTCATCAGATTCACGCCGGCCGCCGCCATGCGCTGGAGGGCGACTTCGTGCGCCTCGACCGACACGCCACCCGACGCATCGGTGACGACTGTCACATCCCAGCCTTCGCCCGCCGCCTGGATCGCCGGCATCGCGACGCAAACCTCGGTCCACAGCCCGGCGATGATCAACTGTTTGCGGCCCGTGGCCTTGGCCGCGTCGACCACCTTCTTGTCTTCCCAGGTGTTGATGAACGTGCGGTCTATGACTTCCTGGCCCGGAAACACATCGGTGATCTGGGCAAAGAGGTGGCCGCCGCGGGCAGCGATCACGCTCGTCAGAATGGTGGGCACGCCAAAGACCTTGGCGGCCTTTGCCAACGCCGTCGAATTGTTGACCACGGCATGCGGATCGTGGCTATTCAGGTTGGTGAGTTGATAAGGCTGGTGGTCGATCAGGACGAGTACCGAATCCTCAGGACGTAGAAGCGAATCGAGGCCATTGCGAAAAGTCATTAGCGATCCCTGGTTTGCTGGGGTTTGCAGAAATTGCATCGCGCGTTGCGGTGCAAGTCGCTTTCCGGAAAGCGCGCGTTGGCGGCGACGCAGCCCGGATCCCGCATTATGTTTTCGACCTTCCTGATGCGGTAGTTCCGTTCCAGGGAGAGCTGTGTCGCGCCATCAGGAACACCAGTGGCGCGCGCCGCCGCAACGCGCCGCTGGCCGTTTCGATGCATGCCCCGTAGTGCTATCCTGCGGCGAACTGCGTCGCAAAACGGGGAGCAACGCACAGTGGACATCGAAGAGCTTCAGACCTTCATCGAAGTCGCCGATGCGGGCGGCGTGTCGCCCGCCGCGCTTCGGCTGGGCGTGTCCAAGTCGATCGTCAGCCGCCGGTTGCTGCGGTTGGAGGCGGAACTTGGTGTCCAGTTGCTGGCGCGGACCACACGCGGGGCGGCGCTTACAGAGGCCGGGGCGATTTTCCGCGACCACGCGGCCAGGGCTTGCGCCGAAATCGACATGGCGCGGGAAACGATCGTGCCGGCCGGCGCGCTGCAAGGCCGCTTGCGCGTCGCCGTTCCCGTGTCGTTCGGCCTGACGCATTTCGCGCCGGTGGTCGCGGAGCTGGCGCGGCGCCATCCCAAGCTTCATGTCCACACCTGCTATAGCGATCGCTTCGTCGATCTCATCGCCGAGGGTTACGACTGTGCGATACGGGTGGGCTATCTGCAGGATTCCAACCTGATCGCAAGACGTGTCGGCCCCATCCACGGCAAGCTGCTCGCCAGCCCCGGCTACATCCAGGCGCATGGCGCGCCCGAAACGCCAGACCAGCTCGCCCTGCACGAGGCCCTCATGCAGGGCACCGAGACCTGGCAATTCATGGATGGCGACAAGACCCTCACGGTTCGCCCGCAAGGGCGCTTCAAGGCGGACAACGGCGCGGCCTTGGTCGCCGCCGCAACGGCCGGGCTCGGGGTCGCTTATCTGCCCGATTGCCTCAGCCACGACCACGTGGCCGCTGGCGCGCTCGTGCCCATCATGACCCGGTATCCGCCACCGCCGGCCGGCGCCTACGTGATCCGCCCGCCGGGCCAGCATCCGGCACGAAAGATCCGGGTATTGACGGACCTGTTGATCGAACATTTCGGGCAGTCGCCGCATTTTGCGGGGACTGATGCGGAGTGAAGGCGCCGGAAGCGACGCCCCTGGCAGAGGCGTGCCGGCAGGCTATTGCGGCGCTTCCAGAAAGCTTGTGATCAATCCGACCGTGGCGCCGGCGCTTTCTTCCATCAACCAGTGCCCGGCACCCGGCACGACGGCTCCGCGCACATTGGTCGCCGCATTGCGCATGACGATCGCCATGTTGTCGCCGAAGGATTTTTCACCGCCGATGGCAAGCACTGGCATGGCAAGCTTGGTTCTGGAGAACGCGATGTTGTCGGCGACGTCATGCTTGGCGATGGCGTTGAACTGCGCGAAGGCGGCGCGCATGGCGCCCGGCTGGGAATAAAGCTTGGTGTAGTGCCGTCGCGTCGCCTCGTCGATTTTCGAAGGCGTGCCGGCAAACTCGTTCCAGAACCGGTCCAGATAGATGCGTTCGCGCCCGGCGACCAGCCGCTCGAAATCGGGGCCGCCGGCGTTGAAGTGCCACAGCGCCGGCCACAGGATGATCTGGTCCCAAGGCGCGATGCCGGGTACGGGGGCGTCCATCACGACAAGCTTGTCGACTTTGTCGGGGTAGCTCGCTGCGTACGCATAGGCGACCATCGTGCCGATGTCATGGCCGACGACGGCGGCCTTGTCCTGCTTGAACGCCGTCACGACCGTGCGTATGTCGACCGCCTGCGACTTCTTGTCGTAGCCGCTGGCGGGCTTTGACGATTTGCCCATGCCGCGGAGGTCCGGCACGATCACCAGGTGCGTCTTCGCGAGCGCTTGTGCCAGCGGAGCCCACATGTCGCCCGTGTCGCCGAAGCCATGAATGAGCACCACGGCGGGGCCGGCCCCTCCTGAGCGCACGAAGAGGCTCGCGCCATCCGCCATGATGACGGTCCGGTTCTTGAAGCTGCTTGGGAAGGCCGGCTGTGCCGCGGCATTGGCGATGCACAGCAACCCGGTCAATAGCGCTACTACCCACGCAAAGCGACTTTTCATATCGGAGCTCCAATATTCAGGACCAGATCCGCCCGATATATTGTGAGGCTTTGCGGCGCGGCGCGCTGAAGATATTTGGATTCAGTCGAATGGCCAGCGTCCGCTTCCGGCCGGAAGCGGACCGACGCGCATTTCTCCTGTCGTCCCCCGGCTACTGCCTGCTCAAATAGTCGATCAGACGCTCGCGCGCCTGGTCGTCGTAGTCGAACACCAGGTATTGGCTGGCATTGCGGGCGGGAGACTGGATGGTGCCCACGCCGTACAACGGCGGCGTGCCGCGTGCGCCGAAGCATCCCTGCGGGAAAACGACCTCGTCGACGTTCAAGGGGCCGGCATTGCGGCTGATCACGATTTGCCGTTGCGGCTTGCGCACCTTGCAGCCTTGGGCCAGCGCTTCCTGCACGATGGTGCTGTCCATGATCGAGCGGTCGGCGGCCTCCGGCACGCGCACCGCGAATCCGTAACCCGAGTACGGCTGCACATCGCGGTTGGCGACGGCTGGTTCCGTCGTGCGGGCGGCGGGTGCGGGCGGGGCCACGCCGGCGCTGGCCTGGCGTTCGGCCATCGATGGCCGGTTTGCCGCGAGTCTGCCGCTGTTGGATGGGGCGACGGAGGAGGATGCTGGCGCCGCGGCCGGCACGGGATTGGCCGCAGGCTGGCGTGCGGGGGGAGGCATGCGGTCTGCGGCGGGCGCGGCGGCCGGTGCCTGCGCCGGGGCGGGCACCGGCGGCTGGACCGGGGCGGAGAACTGGAGCGACAACACCAATCGGTCGAAGGACGGCAACCATTCGTTGAATCTGGCCGAAGCGGTGGCGGCTTCGCCCGGCGATCCTGCGCCGCATACTACGCTCCAGGTGAAGCCCGGCACGCTGATGACGTAGAGCTTCATGAAGACAACGCCTTCCTTGCCCTTCTCCTTGAGCGTCATCTTGGCGGTATACCAGTACACAAGCCGTTCGCCCACCAGCATCTTGCCACCGTCGCGGACGCTCGCCGTCAGGTTGGGATCCTCCACATGGCTATCCAGTATTTCCGCGAATTGTTCCGGTGTTGCGGGATTGGCCAGCATGCGGGCGTTGATTTGCTGTTGCGACAACGCCCGCGAACGCGGTTCGACCGAGGATTTGAGGTGGCATCGCAGGAACCGGTTGGGGTCGACTTCAACGGGATCGACGACAATTTCGCCGGCCCGTCCTGTCCGTCTGATCTTGTGCGACCAGTTTTGCGGCGCCGTGAAGGCGATGCCCATGGAGGGCACGCTGATGATATTGGCGGGCGCCGGGGTCGCGACGGCAGGGGGCGCCGCGGGGGCGGGCGTCGGGGTACGGGACAACGCCGAGGCTGGCGTCGCCACGGCGGTGGCGGCCTGGCAGAGCATCGCCGAAGCGAGCAGGCAACGCAGTTTCATGGTTTTACTTCCGGGAGGATGCCGTGGACTGCGTCGGGTTCTGGATCGCGGCAAGGAATTGCGGATCGGTCGCCAGCGCTTCGATATTCAGACGGATGAGGTCGTTGAGGGCGCCCAGCACGTTGAGGAACTTCGGCGTGGTCCGCTTGATTTCCTTGACCGCGCTGTAGACCACGTCGCCATTGGACTTTTCGGCCACGGTGTACACCACGCGCAGCGTCCAGTCGATGTTCATGCCCAATTCGTCGACCATGAGGTTCTGCACCTCGCCCGTCAGCTCGCGGCTGATGGTGGGGCGCGACACGGTGATCCCGATCGCGCGCAGTTCCGTAAGGGAGGCGTCGCGGATGATGTCGGCCACATTGCGTTCGAACAGCACCGTCCCTACCGCGGTATTGCGCGCCTGATTGGGCAGAACGTGCGAGTACGTCGAGCGGTACGCCCCGGGCGGGCCGCCGGTGTGCTGTTGCGAGGTGGACAGGCCCGCATTGCGGTAGCGCGTGTCGCGGGCGTTGGAGGGGTCGTCGGACAGGCTTTGCAGATACTTGTTGGGTTCGTAGCTGAACTGGCCGACACCGACGTCGCCCGTGGCTGCCAGGGCCGATGCGGGCGTATAGGTATAAGGCAGCACCGGCGTGGCGCAACCGGCCAGCGTCAACACTGCGGCAGCCGACACGGCTCCGATCCACCCACGCGAGTTCTGCAGTAACAACACGGTCTGTCTCTGTTTAGCCAAACCGTGGTTTATACAAAATGCGTTAATTTATGTCACGAAAATTCATTCAATGTCTGGCATAGGGGCGCCATCGGCGCGGCATGGCGCCGGCCCGGGTCGCTGCGCAAGAACGGGTCGTCGGCGCATGGCGCCATCGTGCCTGTTTGTCATTCAGGTTTGAGTCAGTATTGCCGGTTGGGGTTTTGCTGCGGCGCCGTGTACCATGTTTCCCCGACTATCCCTCTTGAATTTTGCCAAGGAACGCAAGCATCCCGTTTGGACATCGGCGCGCGGCTCCCGCCTGACGGCCATGACTGGCCGCCGTCTGGCGCGCGGGGCATCCTCGATGAACGCCCTGGGAGGCGTGCACTGCACGAATCACCGTCTATGAAACCCATTAAAAAATCGAGCAAACTGGCGCACGTCCTGTACGACATCCGTGGTCCCATCATGGATCGCGCCAAGCAGATGGAAGACGAAGGCCAGCAGCTCATCAAGCTCAACATCGGCAATCTGGCGGTGTTCGGCTTCGATGCTCCCGAGGAAGTCCAACAGGACATGATCCGCAACCTGCCCAATTCGGCGGGCTATTCGGACAGCAAGGGTATCTTCGCGGCGCGCAAGGCGGTCATGCACTATACCCAGCAGCAGGGCGTGCAGGGCGTGACGCTGGAAGACGTGTATCTGGGCAATGGCGCGTCCGACCTGATTGCGATGGCGACCAACGCGCTGCTGGACGATGGCGACGAACTGCTGCTGCCCACGCCCGACTACCCGCTGTGGACGGCGGTGACGAGCCTGTCGGGCGGGACGCCCGTGCATTACCTGTGCGACGAGGACAAGGGATGGATCCCGGACCTGGACGACATTCGCGCCAAGATCACGCCGCGCACCAAGGGCATCGTTGTCATCAATCCGAACAATCCGACCGGCGTGCTCTACCCCGATCACGTGCTGCGGGAAATCATTGCCATCGCGCGCGAACACGGCCTGGTCATCCTGGCCGATGAGGTCTACGACAAAGTCCTGTACGACGACGTCCAGCACACTGCGCTGGCAAGCCTGTCTACCGATGTGCTGACGCTGACCTTCAATTCGCTGTCCAAGAGCTACCGTGCCTGCGGTTATCGCGCGGGCTGGCTGGTGGTCTCGGGCGACAAGCACAGCGCCCGCGACTACATCGAAGGCCTGAACATGCTGGCCAACATGCGGCTGTGCGCAAACGTGCCGGGTCAGTGGGCAATCCAGACGGCGCTGGGCGGCTACCAGAGCATCAATGACCTGGTGTGCGAAGGGGGGCGCCTGCGTCGCCAGCGCGACCTGGCCTACGAGTTGATCACTGCGATTCCGGGCGTGACTTGCGTCAAGCCCCAGGCCGCGCTTTACATGTTCCCGCGGCTGGACCCCGACGTCTACCCGATCGAGGACGACCGCCAGTTCTTCCTGCAGCTTCTTGAAGCGACCCGCGTGATGCTGGTGCAGGGCACGGGCTTTAATTGGTCGCGCCCCGATCACTTCCGTATCGTGTTCCTGCCGCACGAGCCGGACCTGCGGATCGCCATTGGCCGGATCGCCAAGTTCCTGGAAGACTACCGCGCCAAACAGGGCAAGAAGCTGCCGGGCTCCGCTGGCGCCGAGCCGGTAAAGGGCGCCGTTGCGTCGCCCGTGGAATTGGCGGTTGACGCCGATTGAATGACAGGCGGACCGGCGAACTTGCCGGCCCGCCTCCCGCCGCCTGTCGGGCGGCGGATCCCTTCCTATTGACGTCCTGACGTGAGCGGCGTCCGCTCGCCGCCATCCGCGTAGTCACTGCGTACTCCTTCCCGTGTCACGGTTGAGTCATCTGGCTGAGCTAGCCTGCTGGCCGGCGTAGCCCTGTCCGGGCGTCCGCCGGCCCCATTCCATTTCCCGACGTCCATATCGCGCAATGTTAGGTACCCCGGCACCGCTCAGTGTGTTGGCGCTGGTTGGCGTGTGTCTCCTGTGTTTGGGGATGCCCGTCCTGGCGGGCGGCGGCGCGTCTGCGTCCGCCCCGTCGCCGGACCGCTTGCGCGGCGAGCGCTATGAGTTCGCATTGCCGGCGCAGCCGCTGGGCGACAGCCTGGAAGCCATCGGGCATCTTGCGGGCGTGGCGGTGCTGGTCGATGAGCGCCATGCGAGGCAGCCCGCGCCGGCGCTGTCCGGCCGTCATACGGTCATGGAGGCGCTGCGCCGGTTGCTCGATGGATCGGGGTTGCGCATCCGCCAGACGGACGGCGAAGCCATCGTGGTTTACGCGCCGGCCGCTGACGGGACGGCCCGGCAGTCCGAGAACGGCGCTGCCCTGCTGAAAGCAGAGGACATTCCGGGCGCGCGCGCCGGCGGCGCGGATTTCAGCGCTTATATCGGACGGTTGCAAAAGGCCATCTTGCGCACGCTGTGCGGCAATGCGGCCGCGCAACCGGGCAGCTATCGCCTGGCGCTGCAACTGCGGCTTGATGACGGTGGGCGTGTGGCGCGGATGCGCCTGCTGGACACGACCGGCAGCGACCGGGTGGACATGGCCGTGACGCGCGCCATCAACGGGATGGATGTGGGCGCGCCGCCGCCTGCAGGCCTGCCGCAGCCCGTATCGGTATTGCTGCTGCCTGGCGGCACGCATTGCGCGGCCCCGCGCCGGCCGGCGGAGTGACCGCATGTCCATGATTTCCGCCGCGCTGCTGCGACTGCGCCTCATCACCCGCTATGCCGAACTGCGACGCAGCCTGGAGCGCATCGTCGGCTCGCGCGACCAGGCGTCGGCTGCGCTGCATGAAACCTGGTTGCGGCTGGATGTGGCCAAGCCCGCCAGCCCGGTGCTGAATCCGGATGCCTATCTGCTGCGCATGGCGGCACGCATCGCCACCGACGATTGGCGGCGCAACCGCGAACCGCTGGGCGACGACGAGCGCGAGGCGTTGCTGCACGTTGTGGACGACACGGCGGACCCGCTGCGCATCGTCGCGGCGCGGCGCGACGTGCGTACGCTTGAAGCGGCCATGGACGAGCTGCCGCCGCGCCAGCGCGCCATCCTGGCCGCGGCGCGCGTGGACGGGCTGCTCAATGCCGAGATCGCGGAACGTTTCCAGATATCGGTGGCCATGGTGAAAAAGGAACTGGCCGCGGCCATGCGGCATTGCCGCGAGCGCCTGGCCGGCACAGAGGCCGTGGCCAATGGCGATCTTGTAGGCCGGCGGAAATTCTGACACGATGCTCGGCGCCATGAACCCTTCCGAAGATCCCGACCGCTTGCGGCGCGAAGCCGAGCAATGGTGGTTGCGCCTGCGCGACCGCGACGCGACGCGCGGCGACGCCGAGGCGATGAAGCAATGGCGCGCGCGCAGCCCGTCGCATGCGCGCGCCTGGAACGAGGTGGCGCGGCTGTGGCAGGACATGGATCCGGTATTGCGGCAGGCCGTCCGCCGCGATCCCGGGCTGGCGCATCCTCCCGCCAGGGGGCCAAGCCGGCCGGCCCGCCGCGCATTCCTGGGGGCGATGGCCGCGGGCGGTGCCGCGGTGGCGGTGTGGCCGCCGCTGTCCCTGTGGCCGTCACTGCTGGATTTCACGGCGGACTTCCGTACCGGCACGGCTGAGCAGCGCGAGCTGGCGCTGTCGGATCAGCTGCGCGTGCAGATGAACACGCAGACGCGCATCAACCAGCGCGGCGCGCAAGCTGGCAACGAGGCCATTGAACTGGTGGCGGGCGAAGCCCAGGTTGAAGCCGCCGGCGGCGGCGCGCCGGTGGTCGTCTACGCGGGGGCTGGCGCTACGCGTGCGCGGCAGGCTCGCTTCAACCTGCGCTATACCGGGCCGCAGGTCTGCGTCACGTGCCTGCAAGGTTCGGTCCAGGTGGAGGCGGCGGGCGCAATGCAGACCCTGGCGCAAGGCGAGCAGGTCATCTACGACGATGCCGGCCTGCAACCTGCGCTGGCGGTGGATACCGTGCAAGTGGATGCCTGGCGCACGGGCACGCTCAGTTTCGCAGGGCAGACGCTGGCCGAGGTGGTCGACGAGATCAACCGTTATCGCGCGGGCCGCGTGCTGGTGCGCAACGCTGACCTGGCAGCCCGGCGCGTGCGCATGCGCTTCGAAATTACGCAGACCGACCTGGCGCTGCACATGTTGCGTGACCTGTATGGCGCGCAACTCACGCGTCTGCCTGGCGGCATCGTGCTGTTGAGCTGATTGCGCTGTTACAAAAAAAGCCGACGTTTTCGGTAGCCCTTCCATCGCGTCCTTTCGTCATTGGAGTATGAGCCGCCATCACGCGCCCTGACTGCGCCGATGACGTGCCTGTACTCCCTTGGCTACTCGGATCAGGATTGCCCGCTATGACATCGCGTCTCCGCAAACTCCCTATGACCCGCTCTGCTGCGGCCGGCTCGCGGACAGGTCGGCTCAAGCCGCTGCCGGCGGCGCTGGCGGTGTTGCTGGTGTCGGGGGGCGTCGCTGTGCCGGCGTCGGCCCAGCAGGCGTTCAGCGGCGGCTGGTTCGCGGCCAAGGGGGCGGTGCAGGCCCAGGCCGCCGCCACGGGCAGGCTGCCCAATGGTGCGCCGGTGACCACGCTTACCGGGGCGCGGCAGTCGCAGGCGGCGCGCGACCAGTTGCAGCGGTCGGTCGGCAATTTGGGGCGGACCGCGGCGGCGATCGCCGCGCAGCAGGCGGCGCAGCGCGCCGCGCGCGACGCGGCGCTGGCGTCGGGCGCATCGGTGCCGGACGGCCTGGCCGAGGGCGGTTTGAAGGTGGACACCAATCCGCTGACGGCCGGCTGGCGCAATGCGAAGGCGCCCGTGCAGACCCTTCAGGAAGGGCGCGCCAGGGTCGCGATCGAGCAGACGGGCGCGAAGGCGGTCCTGAACTGGGAGACCTTCAACGTGGGTTCGCGCACCACGGTGGAATTCCAGCAGGATCCGACCTGGGCGGTGCTTAACCGCGTCAACGACCCGCAAGCGCGGCCTTCGGTGATCCAAGGGCAGATCAAGGCCGGCGGCACGGTCATGGTGGTCAACCGCAACGGCGTGATCTTCGACGGCTCGTCGCAGGTGAACGCGCGCAACCTGGTGGCGGCCGCCGCGCGCATCACGGACGCGCAGTTCGAGAACAACGGCCTGTATGGACCCGACGACAAGACCCCGACCTTCACGGATGCGCTGGGCAAGGTGGAATTGCGGCCCGGCGCGGCCATCGAGACCAACCGCCCCGCGACCGTGACGCAGTCGGGCGGCTACGTGCTGTTGCTGGGCCGGGAAGTCGATAACGCGGGTTCCATCGTGACGGCCAAGGGGCAGGCCGCGCTGGCGGCAGGCGACAGCTTCGTGATCAAGCGCGGCCAGGGCACCGAGGGCAACGCCGCATCGACGACGCGCGGCAGCGAAATCGTGCCCGCGGGCAGCGGCGTCGTGACCCATCGCGGCCTGATCCTGTCGCCGCAGGGCGACATCACCTTGGCGGCCCGGACGGTCGAGCAGGCCGGCGTGCTGGCGTCCACCACGTCGGTGGACTCGCGCGGCACGATCCATTTGAACGGCGTGGGCGGCGATGCCGCCGTAACGCTGCAGCCGGGGGCCATCACCGCCATCCTGGTGGATGCGGATAACGCGACCGCGTTGGACGGCCAGCGCGACAACCTGATGCCGCCCAGCGTCAATTCGACCGCCACGCTGGCGCTTGCCGACCGCAATCGGCGCGATCTTTCGCTGGTGCAGGTCGACAGCGGCGGGACGGTCGACTTCCAGGGCGATTCGCTGACGCTGGCGACGGGCGGCCAGGTCGCGGTCAAGGCGGGCGCGCGCACGCTTGTGCGCGATGGCGCGCAGATCGACGTGGCCGGTGCGATCGGCGTGGCCGTGTCGATGGAATCGAACAACATCAAGATCAATCTGCAGGGCAACGAACAACGCGATTCGCCGCTGAACCGCGACGACGCCCGGCTCAACAATTCCGACGTGTGGCTGGACCGGCGCACGCTGATCCAGGTGGCCGGCGGGGCAGGTGGCTACGAGGGCGACCGCTGGTACAGCGGCGGCGGTCTGCTGGAAGTGGGCGGCTACCTGGGAACGCTGGCGGTGCCGGCAAGCCATTGGCTGGCGCAGGGTGGCCTGGTCCGCTTCGAAGGCGCCGAGGTGGTGACGCAGGCCGGTTCGACCATCAACCTGTCGGGCGGCACGCTGGACGTGCAGTCCGGGACCTTGCAGCAGACCTGGCTGCGCGGCCAGGACGGGCGGCTCTACACGGCTGACCGGGCGCCGGCCGATATGCTGTTCACCGGCATCTACCGGGGCTACGAGCAGCGCTCCGAGCGTTGGGGCGACAAGGCCACGCGCCGCTTCTACAACGCGCTGCTGGCGCCGCGCACGCGCGACGAGGATGGCTACACGGTGGGGCGCGATGCGGGGACGCTGGTCATTGCGACCCGCAGCGCCGTGCTGGAAGGGGACCTCGCCAGCGATACCTACCAGGGCGTGCGCCAGGACCTTGCGCCGCAGGCCGGGCTGGACGGCTACAGCCAGTCGCAGCGTGCGGCGGCGCGCCGCGGTGCGCTGGTGGTGGGCAACGACTTGCGCTATTACGACCCCGTCACCAAGCTTGTGCACGATCAGCTGGGCGCCACCGGCGATACGGTGGCCGACGTGACGCTGGGCACGGGCAGGGAACGCTTGGCCGACGGGCTGGATCTTGCCGCGGCCCTGCCGCGGGAGAACCAGGGCAAGCTGTTCCTGGACGTAGACCGGCTCAATGGCTTTGCGCTAGGCCGGGTGCGCATCGCCGCCGGGCGGTCCATCACCGTCGACTCGGCCCTGCGCAGCGCCGATGGGGGCGAGATCACGCTCTATGCGCCCGAGGTGGATATCAAGGCCAACCTGGTCAGTCGCGGCGGCCTGATCCAGGCGGGCAACGTGTTGCTGCAACCCAGCTTCCTGGCCCCGCGGATCGAGGATGCGGCGCTGGCGCCCCAGCCCCAGCAGCTTGCGCGACTGCACGTCGCCGCCGGCGTGGTGCTGGATGCGCGCGGCGTCTGGGCCAACTTGCTGCGCGACGCCGAGGGCCTGGCTGGGCTGCCGGTGCGCGATGGCGGCCGCGTGGCGCTGCGCGGTACGGGCGACGTGGTCGTGGACGTGGGCAGCGTGCTGGATGTGTCGGCCGGCGCATCGGTGCTGGCGGACGGCAAGCTGCGGGGCGGCAAGGGGGGCAGCGTGACGCTGGCCGCGCATGTTCCGAGCGGCGTTCAATCCAGCGGCGGCCTGCTGTCGTTTGGCGGAGAGGCGCGCGGCTATGGCGTGACGGGCGGCGGGACGTTGTCCGTCTCCAGCGGCGGGCGCATCGTGCTGGGCGGTCCGTCGGACCCGCTGGAGGCAGAGGCGTTGCGGCTGGATCCATCCTTGTTCCGCTCCGGTTTCGGCAAGTACGAGATCAATGGCTACCAGGGGCTGGCCGTGGCAGATGGCGCGCAAATCGACGTCGCCATGCCGGTGCTGCGGTTCGAGGGCGGCGCCGCGCAGGCGCCCGGTTCCAGCGCCCAACCCGGTGACGTCCTGTCGCTGTGGACGCCGCCGCTGTACACGGAAGACCCGTTGCGCGCCGGCTTGACGCAACGCGTCGGCGCCGACCTGGCGCTGTACTCGGACCGGGCCGCGCAAGGCGGGCCGATCGTCGTGGGCGAAGGCGCACGGGTCAGTGTCGACCCTGGCCGCTCCATTCAGATCAAGGGCGCCGACCAGATCTCCGTGCTGGGCCGGCTGGACGCCTGGGGTGGGCGAATTTCGATTCAGGAACCGCGCATCGGCGAGCAGCCCTACGTGCCCAAGGCCAATCCCCGGTCGGTCTGGATCGGTGAACAGGCCGTGCTGGACGTGGCCGGACGCAGTCATGTCGCCGTGGATGCCAAGGGCCGGCGCTACGGGCTGGTGCATGCGGGAGGCACGATCGAGATCGGCGGCAAGCTCGACTGGGAGGCTGATGTCGACACCCCCAGCCGTCCTATCGACCGGCACCTCATCCTGCGACCGGGTTCGCTGCTGGACGCGTCCGGCACGCAGGCCGTTCTGGACCTGTCGGGCCGCGGCGCCACGGTCGTGGGTTCCGACGGCGGCACCATCGTGTTGTCTTCGGCCAATAGCCTGCACTTGGACGGCACGATGCGCGCGGGGGCGGGGTCTGATCGCGCGGCTGGCGGCACGCTAGGCATTTCGTTCGGCGGCGCGTTCTATCAGCGCAATCTTTCGCCAGAAACGGCGGTGCAAAAAGAGCGGCAACTGGTGCTGGCGCAGCACCAGGGCGACAGCATGCTGGCCGCGGACCTGCGGCCGGGTGAATCCACGCCGGCGCTGGCCTACGGCTACGGACGCCTGGGCGTGGACCGCATCGAGGCCGGGGGCTTTGACAACCTGGCGGTGAATGCCGACGTGCGCGCCGATGGCAGCGTCGCGCTGTCCATGCGCCAGAGCCTGCGGCTGTCTGGGGCGCTGTCGCTGGTCGATGCCGCGGCTGCCGCCAGCGAGGTGAGCCTGGCCGCGCCCTACGTCTTGCTCAACCAAGCGCGCTACAAGCCGCTGGATGGCGCCGACTTCTTCCTGCAGCTGGTTTCCGCGCCGTTGAAGTATTTCAACGTCGGTCACCGGCTGGACCTGTCGGCCGGCCTCCTGGATGTGCGGGGCAGCCGGAACCTGATCAGTTTTGACGATGTGCAGCTGGACGTGCGGGGTGACGTGCGCCTGGGCGCCGCGGGGTTCGGTGACCGCGGCTTGAACACCAAGCTGGCGGCCCCCAATCGCTTGACGCTGAGCGCCGCGCAGATCTACCCGGTCACCCGGTCTGGCGGCATCATCGCCATGGGCGAATACACGGTCCTGGGGCCGCAGGGAGAAATTGCCAAATACAACCCTGATGCCGTTCTGACACTTCGGCGCGCCGCGGGCGACACGCCGGCCACGCCGTATTCCGCGTTCGGCGCCATCACGCTGGCTGCGCCGCTGATCGAGCAGGGCGGGGTGCTGCGCGCCCCGTTGGGCGGCATTACGTTCGAAAGCAAATCTGAAACCCCGAGCACCGTCCGGTTCCTGCCGGGCAGCCTGACGTCCATCAGCGGCGACGGATTGGTCATGCCGTATGGCGGCACGGTGGATGGCGTGAAGTACCTGTATGCCGGCAAGGAGGTGGAGCTGGAGGCGACCCGCTCCGACGGCTTCCTGAGCCGCAAGATCAACATCCAGGGCAAGGTGATCGAGGTGGCCGAGGGTGCTGTGCTGGACCTGTCCGGCGGCGGCGAATTGACGGGTGGCGCCTTCGTGCGCGGTCGCGGCGGTTCGGTCGACGTGCTGCGTTACGCCATGGCCGACGCCAATCCGGGATTCGGATTCAGCCGCTCTGGCAATGCGGTCTACGCCATCGTGCCGGGCTTTGGGGGCAGCCAGGCGCCGGTCGCCCCCGACTCGGGCGCCGGCAGTCCCGCCGTCGGGCGGCAGGTGACGATCGAAGCCGGCGTGCCGGGCCTGCCCGCCGGCACTTATACCTTGCTGCCATCGACCTACGCGCTGCTGCCCGGTGCGTTCCGCGTCGAACTGGGCGCGCAGGGCATCAATGAGGCGTCCGTGGCAGCGCGCACGCGCGGCGGTTCGTGGGTAGGCAGCGGCCGGTTGGGCACGGCCTTGACCGGTCAGGTCGCGACGCTGTCCACCCGACTCTTGATCACGCCTGCCGACGTGGTGCGGCGCCATGCGCAATACAACGAGACGACCTACAACGCCTTCGTGCTTGCGGACGCGGCGCGCAAAGGCACCCAGCGAGGGATGTTGACCACGGATGCCCGGACGTTGCACCTGAGCCTGGCGGAAGGCGCCGGCCGGGAAGACAGTCCGGCGCTGTCGTTCAAGGGGGCGGCGCGGTTCGACGTACCCCAAGGCAGCGGCGCCTATACGGGCCGCCTGGCGGTGACAGGACCGGCCAGCGGGATTGAGATCCTGGCGCCGGGACAGGCGCCCATCCTGCCCCCGAAGGCCGCGGCCCTTTACGCCACGGATCTGAACGCGCTGTCCCCGGGGGCGATGTTCATCGGCGGCGTGGCGGGCGTGGCGGGAACCTATGAAACTGGCGCACGCAGCGTGGGTGGCGATGCCCAGCAGGTGGTGGTGCGCAGTGGCGCGGTGTTGCGGGCGCCAGAAATCTTCCTGTATGCGGTCGATGGCGGGCGCGGCATCGTGGTCGAGCAAGGCGCGACGCTGTCCACGCTTGGCCGCGGCGACGTGGCACAGGATGCGCGCACCGGGCTCTATTACCAGTCGATCTCCGGTGCCACGCTGGCCGTATCGAACGGCCTGGTAAACCTGTTGCCGCCGTCGAACGGCGCGGGCACGGCCGTGGACGTGGGGGGATGTATCGCGGACTGCGCGGGCATGGCCCGCTTGTTGTCGGAAGGTTCCATCGGCGCGTCCACCAATGGTGCGTTCACCTGGCGCGACACGGTGCAGTACGGCACCCGCAACCTGGCGCTGAGCGTCTCGGCCGTCAACATGGGCAGCGCCGAGGCGCTGGCTCAGGCCGGCGCGGCGGGCCGCCTGCCGCCGGGCATGGTGCTGAACCAGGACGTGCTGGGCAATTTGCTGCGCGGGAACACGGCGCTGGAAGCCCCGGCACTTGAGAGCCTGATCCTGAACGCTGGCGAATCCGTCAATGTGTACGGCTCGGTATCGCTGGACGCGCGCGGCGCCGGCGGCCGGTCGCTGCAGCGCCTGGTGCTGGGCGCGCCGGCCATCTACGGTTACGGCGCGGCAGGCGATACCGCCACCATCGCTGCCGCCGAATTCGTCTGGGCGGGTTCGGTTGCCGCCGACCGCAGCGGCGCGAGCGGAGCCGGCGCCAGCAAACCCCAGGCGCCTGGGGGCGCGATGCTGGACAGCCTGGGGAACGGCGGCCTGAACATCGTGGCCGACGTGATACGGCTGGAGTCCTCGCCCTTCCAGTTGCCGAACGTGCTGGTGCCCGCCGAACGCCTGATGCTGGGCTTTGCCTCCGTGTCGCTGGATGCTGCGCAGATGATCTCGGGCCGCGCCCGTGGCGGCCTGTCCGTCTATCAGGGGCAGGACGGCTACTCCGCCGAAGCGGGCTGGCGCTATCGCGGCGGCGACCTGCTGATCCGCACGCCGCTCCTGACCGGCGAAGCCGGTTCGGCGATGGCGATCACGGCTGGCGGCGCGTTGACGCTCTCCGGCACAGGCGCGGCTCCCGCCGCGCGTGATGCACTGGGTGCCACCTTGAGCCTGGCGGGCCGCAGCGTCGTCCTGGATACGACGGTAGCGCTGCCGTCGGGCAAGCTCTCGATCAAGGCCGAGGGCGACATCGTGCTGGGCGTGGATTCGCGGATCGATGTGTCGGGCCGCGAGGTGCGCTTGCTGGACGCGCCGCGCTACAGCTGGGGCGGCGATGTGGAACTGCAAAGCATGGCAGGCAACATCACTCAGGCGCGGGGAGGGCTTATCGACGTGTCGGCGCAGAACAACCGCGCCGGCCGCATTCAGGCCATCGCGCTGGGCGCGGACGCCGGCCGGGTGGACCTGGGCGGCGCGTTCCGCGGCACGGCCTCCGGCCTGTACGACGCGGGCGGCACGCGGGTGGCGTACGAAAGCGCCGAAGCCGTGCTGCGGGCGCAGACCCTGGGCGACTTTGCCGACTTGAACGCGCGCCTGACCGAAGGGGGCGTCTTCGGCGTCCGGCGTTTCCAGATCAAGCGTGGCGACGTGGTGGTCGGCGACGAGCTGCGGGCCAGGCACGTCGAACTGGTAGTGGATGGCGGCAGCCTGACCGTCAATGGCCGCATCGATGCCAGTGGCGCGCAGGTGGGCAGCATCCGCCTGGCGGCCATGCGCGACCTGGTCGTCAACGGCATGCTGGACGCCCATGGGGCCGGCCTGCGCGTGGACAGCTACGGCAAGATCATCGACAGCGCCAACCGCGCCATCGTCGACCTGACGTCCCGAGAAGGCACGCTGACGCTGGGCGCCGGCGCAGGCGTGGACCTGCGCGCCGGTAGCGAGGCGCAGAACCACGACGGTATCGCCCGCGGCACGCTGGACCTGAACGCGCGCCGCCTGGGCGGGGGCGCGGAGCAGGGCGCCATCGCCGGTTCGGGCGACGGCGCCCGCGACGTGGCCGTGGTGGTGGCGGGCAGCCCCGCCATCCTGGGCGCGAAGACGATCGCCGTGAACGCCTTCCGCCGCTACAACGACGCGCCGCTGGCCGACGCGCCCGACGTCACCGGTAAGCGTCCCCAGCAGATTACGCAGGGCTATCTGGACGGCATCGATCTGCAGAGCCAGTCCTTCATGACCGCGGCGCTGGGCAATCCTGCGCTGTCGGGCCGCCTGTCCGGCCTTGGCAATTACCACTTGCGTCCCGGCGTGGAGGTAGTCAGCGCCACGTCGGACGGCGACCTGAGCGTGGTCGGCGATATCGATCTGTCCAATTACCGCTACGGGCCGAACGCCGACCGCATGACGCCGGCTCGGCGCGGCTACGGGGAACCGGGCGTGCTGGTGCTGCGCGCTGGCGGCAACCTCAACATCTACGGCAGCATCAACGACGGCTTCGCACCCCCGCCGGATTCGCCTGACGATGCGTCTGGCTGGCAGTTGGTGGAAGGACGCTACGGTTTGCAGGCCGTGACGCCTTACGGCGGCGACCTGGTGGTGCCCATCGGCGGCGTCAAGCTGGAAGCGGGTTCCTCGTTCCCGGCCGGCCGCGCGCTGAACTACGACTTGCCCGCCAGCCCCGCGACGCTGCCGGCAGGCACCGTGCTGCCGGTGGCAATGACGCTGAACGCATCCCTGTCCCTACCCAGCGGCCTGGTGCTGACCGCGAATGTCACGACGGCCGACGGCAGCGTCCTGCGCGCCGGCACGGTGTTGGCCGGCGAGGTCCAGCTCGAGCCCGGTGCGCAGCTGGGCGCGGGCTTTGTCCTGCGCAGCAACGCTTCCGTGCGCGCATTCACGTGGCCCAAGGGCGTGGCGCTACCGACCGAGCTGGTCGCCAGCAGGCAGATCGTGCTGGCGCAGGGCTCGCTGATCCCGTCCCAGACCAAGGTGGTGCTGCTTGACGGCAAGCCGGTGGATCTGCGGCCGAAGGGCCCCGACGGCAAGCAAGGCCGCAACTGGGCGCTGGCGCCCATGCTGGGCCCGGGCGCCAGCGCCTGGAGCCTGACCGCGGTGGCCGGCGCAGACCTGGATTCGGCCGACGTGCGCGCCCGCAACGTGCTGGGCAAGGGCGACCTGGTGCTGGCCGATAC